>NZ_UETR01000032.1:0-34826 GCF_900491745.1 Candidatus Amarolinea aalborgensis
GGACACCCTGCGCGCCGATGGCGTAGACACAGCGGGTCTGCGCTTCAGCCGCGAGGCGCGCACCGCGCTGGCTTTCGTTTCGCTGCGCGCGGACGGTGAACGTGACTTCATGTTCTACCGCCATCCCAGCGCGGACATGCTCTGGCGGCCTGAGGACGTTGACACGGTCTACGCCGGGCAGACTCGCATCTTTCACTTTGGCTCCATCTCGCTGATCGGGGAACCGAGCCGCAGCGCCACGCTGGCAGCCGTGGCCGCGGCGCAGGCGGGCGGCGCGCTTATCTCGTACGATCCCAATCTGCGCCTGCCGCTGTGGCCTTCGCCCGAAGCCGCGCGCGCGGGCATGTTGGTGGGTTGGCAGTACGGGCAGGTCATCAAGGTCAGCGAAGAAGAGCTGGCCTTCCTCAGCGGCGCGACCGACGACTCGACTGAGCTCGCCGAAGTCCTGGCCGAGGGCGCGCGGCGCTTGTGGCACGACGCCCTGCGCCTGCTGGTGGTGACGCAAGGCCCCGGCGGCAGTTCCTACTTCATGCCGGCGGCCGCCGGGCACGTGCCGGGATTCGCGGCCAAGCCCGTGGACACGACGGGCGCGGGCGACGGGTTCGTGGCCGGCCTGCTGAGCGGCCTGCTTGCCTGTGACCTGGCCTGGAATGAGGACGATGTGCGGAGCGCCTTGCGTTTGGGCAATGCGGTCGGCGCCTTGACGACGCAGGAGCGCGGCGCCATTCCCGCGCTGCCGACCCGCGCCGTCGTGGATGCGTTCCTGGCAGGTTCTGGCGCGTGAGTGGGTATGACTGGCTTCGCTGCGTGATCGTGTATGGGTGAATTGGCCGCGCTTTTTACGTCAGTGGCCTGGTCGTTCACGTCGCTGCAGTTCACCCTGGCGGGGCGGCGCGTCGGCTCCCCGGTGGTCAATCGCACGCGCCTGGCTATCGCCGCCGTTTTTCTCGCGCTGGCGCACCTGCTGCTGACCGGCGCGCTGTGGCCGCAGTCCGCGGCGCCAGCGCGCTGGTTTTGGCTGGGCATCTCCGGCATCATCGGCCTGGTGCTGGGCGATGCCTGCCTTTTCCAGGCCTACGTGCTGATCGGCCCGCGACGCGCCATGCTCTTGATG
Organism: Candidatus Amarolinea aalborgensis; assembly: GCF_900491745.1. Classification (NCBI taxonomy): domain Bacteria; kingdom Bacillati; phylum Chloroflexota; class Caldilineae; order Caldilineales; family Candidatus Amarolineaceae; genus Candidatus Amarolinea; species Candidatus Amarolinea aalborgensis. The sequence goes on from NZ_UETR01000032.1 coordinate 1,115, forward strand.
GTCCTGTCCCCTATCCTCTCTTCGCTCCTGGCCTGGCTGTGGCTCGGCGAAGCGCTGACGCGCCTGGAAATCTTCGCCATGCTCGTGGCCCTGGCCGGCGTCGCCTGGGTGACGACCGCGCCGCGCGCACAGGCCAGCAGCGGTGTGGCCGTCTTTGCCGGCGATCATGACCACCGCGCCTACCTCAACGGCGTCCTCTTGGGCGTCGGCGCGGCGCTGGGGCAGGCGTTAGGACTCCTCCTGGCGAAACAGGGCATGGCCGGCGGCTTTTCCACGATCTCCGCGACCCTCATGCGCATCTCCGTGGCCCTGGCGACGATCACGCTGGTGACGCTGGCGCAAGGCCAGGTGCGCGCCACACTGAAGGCCCTGCGTGACCAGACCGCTTTCCGCTTCATCCTGGGCGGCGCTTTCACCGGCCCGTTCCTCGGCATCTGGGGTTCGATGATCGCGGTTCAAAATGCGCCGCTTGGCGTCGCCTCTACGCTGTTGGCGCTGCCGCCCGTGCTGCTCATTCCGCTGATGCACTGGGTTTTCCACGAGCAAATCACCCGCCGCGCGGTCGTTGGCACCCTGGTAGCGCTGACCGGCGCTGCGCTGCTCTTTCTGCAGTAACCGTCTGACCCTGCGGCGGCTCAGCCCTTTCTCCTCCGATAGATGCCGACGCCGATCAGCGCCCACAGCGCCATGCTGAGGAAGCCTTCCATGCCGGGCGTGAACAGCGCGGAAGCCAGGCTGCTCTTGAACTCGACGAGGCGGCTCAGGAGCAGCGTCAAGATGATGGCATTGCCCACCGTGTGCAGCACGACAGTCGGCCACACCGAACCCGTGATGCGTCGCAGCTCCCCGTAGGCGAAGGCCGCGGGGACAAACGCCGCGAACGCCAGGGAAATGAACGCGGCGCGGCTCAGGCTGGTGTACGCCTGGAAATCTCCAGGCGCCATGAATCCAAACCAGTACGGTAGATGCCACGCTCCCCAGATGACGCCAACGAGCAACGCGCTCGCCCAGGCAGGCCAGCCCAGTGCGTCGAGCCGCGGCGTAAGATACCCGCGCCAGGCGAACTCCTCGCCGATGTTCTTGACAACGCCAGCCAACAGCGCGGCGGCAACCAAGCCGGCGAACCTCCCCAGGCCCAGCGAGGATAGGCCGGCCGCGGAGACAGCGCCCGTTGCGTAGCCCAGGCCAAGGATAAGCGCAAGGCAGACCGGATAGATCAGCAGGGCGAAGCCATACCAGCCCAGGTTCTTTTTCAGTGCGGGTCTCAGCCCAGCATCGGCCCAGCCATCGCCGGCCGCCGCGCGCAGCAGCACGCCCGTCAACGCAGGCGCAATGAGCCAGAGCAGCATGCCCAGATTCTGTCGTGGATCAGGGTTAGCCATCACCTGGTTCAGCCACAGGCCAACCCAGCCAATGCCGGCGGCGACAACGGCGAAAATCACCAGGTTGCGACGAGTTTGTACGTTGCGCGAAGCGGTCACAGGAATTCCTCCAGACACGTGCAGAGATAGATCAAGAGGCCTCAGCGCGCCAGCCAGATCCAGATGAATTCAAGGAGATTGAGCGCCAGATGCGCGGCAAACGGCGCAACGAGCGTGCGTCGCCACACGCGCAGCCCGGCAAACAGGCCCCCGGCCACGATGCCCGTCAGCAGGATGTACCAAAATCCACCGGCCCAGTGCAGCAGCCCGAAAAACGCAGTCGAGACAACGACGGCCAGGGGCAGACTATAGCGTTGTTGCAGGCGCTCCAACGCGTAGCCGCGGTAGAGGCTCTCCTCGACGAAGGGCGCCAGCAGCACGTTGGCCAGGAAAAACGGCGCGATGGCTGCGCCCAAGGTGCCCGTCAGCTCGCCAGGCGGCACGTAATCGCCCACGTGGCTTTGCAGCCAGATCATCGCCGACGACAAAACCGTGAAGTAGAGAACGGCCACCACCACGCCAGGGACGATCCCAATCAACACCTCCTGCCAGAGTCGTTGGCCCGGTTCCAGGCGCCAGCCGATTGCGGCCCAGGCCTGGTGTGCCCAGCGCAGCGTGCGCCCGAGCAGCAGCAGGAGCGCCGCCTGCACGGCCACAAGAATGAACGGCATCGCCTTGGGCGTCTGCTCGGCAATGGCCTGGGCGTTGCCGCGGGTGACGAATCCAAAATACACGGAGGCGACGCTGATCGCGGCCAGGAAGAGCAGCGGCGCGGCGATCAGAAGCACCCAGGTGCGGCGCATCGGGAGGGACGGCTGGTTCAGCGAGTTTGCGGTTAGCATCTTCATCTCCTCAAGGCAACCCTGCGGGCGACGGAGGAAGCTCTCCGGCGCGGACGCGCGCCATCACGCTCTCGAACCACGCCAAATCCATCCGTGCGGACATGATCCCGTATTCGAGCGTCAAGCCCCAGAAAAAACGCTCGCGCTGCATGCCCGCCGCCTGGGCGTCCGCTTCGGCTGGCTGCGGTATCTCGTCGTAGGCGGCGAGGGTGGCGCGCGCCTCGGCGGCCAACCGTTCGAAGAGCGCGAGGATCTGCTCGTCGGACAATTGCCCGGCGAAGAAGACCTGAATCAACGCGGCAATGCGGACATCGTGCGATGTCAGTGGTGTGAGCAGCCAGGCGCGCAGCGCCGCCCGGCCGGTGGATGTGATATGGTACTCCTTGCGGTCGTGGCGGTCGAGGCCGCGCACGATTTCCTGCTCGACGTAGCCCTGTTCCGCCAGCCGCGCCAGGGTCCGGTAGATCTGGCTCTGGTCGGCGGGCCAGAAATGGCGCACCGAGTTGTCGAAGACCTTTTTCAGGTCATAGCCCGACAGCGGGCTGTAGTTCAAGAAGCCAAGAATGGCGTACTCGAGAGACATAGGCTTCACCCTGAGATGAATAGAATATCAATCCTATATAGGACTAATCCTATAATAACTCACCGCGAAGCCTTTGTCAAATCAGTCGCCCCTGGGCGCGGCGCACAGCCGTGGATGAAGCCAGGCAATCCGTGGCGATCCGTGTTCATCTGCGGCCTATTTTCAAAGCCGATCGTAACTATTCAGGCATCCTGCGCCGACTGCAGCCGCCGAATGAATTCGGGCCGCAAGGGCGTGCCGCCGCCAGGTCGGCCGGAGCCGACCGGCGCCGCGTCCACTCAGGTGGACGCCTGGCGGAACGCCCATCAGGCGCGATTTCAATCGCTCGCTTGCCACGGCGCGCCGCCTGAATAGTTACAGCCGATCTACTGACGCCCTACTTGCAGGTTGCACCATTGCGCCAGCGTTGTCGTGGGCGCGCCGAGCAAGGCGTTGGCCTCAGCCGGATCGCCTTCTTCGACGACCTTTTCACTGTAGCGGAAGAAGGGCAAGACCGCCTTGAGTTCCGTGTCGCGCGACAGGCTGGCGATCAGCGCTGCCATCCAGAAGGGAACTGAGCTGACCTTCGCGCCCGGTCGAGCAACGCGGCAATAAGTCTGCAATGCCTGCCCCAGAGTCCAAAGTTCAGGGCCAAAAATGTGCAGCGTCTTGTTGGCCGCGGCCGGCGTCGCGTAGGCTTTGGAAACCATGCGGGCGTAGTCGTCTGCGGCGACCCAATGCCAGGGATGGGGCTGGCTGCCGAGGATGCTGGCGCGCGCGCCGCGCACGAACCTGGGCAGCGTTTCCATGAAGAAGGTTGCCTGGAAGATCGTGTAGGGCACGCTCGCGGCGCGGATGGCGGCCTCGGCTTCGAACTTGGCCTTCGTTCCGGCATACCAGCTGTTTTCTTTTGTGACCGAAGTCCCCGAAAGATACGTGATCCGTTGGACGCCCGCCTTCGCGGCTGCGGCGGCAACGTTTTGCGCGCCGCGCCGCTCCAGGTCTGGGTCCAACCCGCCTTCGAGATTGATGTGGACCGCCTGACAACCCGCCAACGCCGCGTCCAGCGAGGGCGGGTCTTCGACGTCGCCTCCAACCACCTCATACTCGGCGCCGAACTTGGATCGCGCCTTGTCCGGGTGACGTGTGAAGATGCGCACCTGATAGCCGTCGGCGCTCAGCCGGCGCGCCACTGGCTCGCCTAACATGCCCGTGCCGCCAATAACAAGAATTAAATTTGACATAATTTTACCTCTGCGATCGTTGAGATGCGTTCAGAATCCAGGGCGCACCCACACGGGCTGCCAGCTACGCCGCGTGGACCGAACCATCACGCGCGGCTGGCTCTGGTTTCCAACCACCTGGCTCTAGCGCGTCCAGGGTCGCAGCGGCCGGCTGCGCACCCTGGCGCTCCAAGCGCAGCCGCGCCGTCGCCCGCACGCCCACGGCTGGCTCGTGGCCGGCCGCAGCCGCCAGACCGAAGCGCGGCATGTTGCCGTAGACCGATTCGTACTGGCCGGCGCGCACCAGGTACGTTTCGTGCCAGATGCCTACGCTGCCGTCGCCGCCCACGGCTTTGTTGAACTGCTGCCAGGCGCGCACGTGAGTGAAGGCAGGGTCGCGGGCGAATCGCTCCAGGTCGGTGAAGGAGCGCCAATACTGCACCAGGGCCACGCCTCGCCAGTACAGGAACATCTGCCCGCCGAGAAAGCCCAACTCCGGGCGCTGATAGAGCGTCTCCAGCATCGGCTGCATGGCCCGCGCGACAGGCAGCCACTGTTGCACCGCGCGCAGCCGGTTGATGCGCATCCCGATGTGGAAGACGACGAAGTCGCCATCCATCGTGGCTGTGTAGCGCCCGTTGAAGATAGTTGTCATGACCTTGTTCCTAATTGTAGTCTGATTCCGAACGATGTTCGGCGATTGTGGCGAAAAAAAGAGACGCTAACGGCCTTCCCGTCACACAGCCTGCAGGCCGCGGGCAAAGCTGCGCAGCGCCTCACGGTCGGCCGCCTCGAAGTCCAGCGGGTAGCCGCGCAGGCTGGTCACGCGCAGCATCGCAATTCCGTGCACGGTCGCCCACGCTGCGTACGCCATCTCCATCAGGCCGAAGCCGGGACGCACGGGGAAGACCCCTTCCTCGATGCCGCGGCGGATGGCATCCAACAGGATGTGGAACGATGAGTCTCCCTCCAGCAGCTTCTGCGGAGAAAAGTCACCATCTGGGCTGGCTGGCACAGCGGTGAACATCAGCAGAAAGTGGTCGGGGTTCTCCAGCGCAAAGCGGATGTAGGCGATGCCGATTTCGTACAGGTAGTCCACCACGGGCAGGTTTGCATCGGCCTGCTCCATGTGCCTGGCTAACCGCGCCTGCCCCTGCTCGCACACCTCGGCGATGATCGCGTCCTTGCCGCCGAAGTACTCGTACAGCCCGGCCGCGCTGTAGTCAATACGGTCCGCCAGCGCGCGCATGGACAAAGCGGCTAGTCCTTCCTCGCGGATAATGGCGAGGGCGGCATCCAGGATGGCCTGCTTGGTGCGTTGAAATCGGCGTTCACGTGGTTGAGTCATATCGGCGCTTGTTCTTTTTCCTAACGATGTTCGGAATTATAACATGAGCCGGTTATCTTGTCAAATCCGACCAGACGCCGTGTTTTTGCCCAGGGCGGCCTATTCGCATTACCTACCTGCGGCCGACGCTTGATCGAGGGCAGCCAAGAGGAGCCGCCGAATCGCAGGAAGGAATGCTACAGCGGTTGGTTGTTACTAGCCAAACAACTCGCTATGGCTGCCGGTGCGCACGAGCTGCAATTCGTCAGGCGTTACGCGGTAGATCAGCAGCCAATCCGGATTAACGTGGCATTCGGGCGCCCTTTCCAGACGCCCACGAGGGAATGGTCGCGATAGCGATCATCCAGCGGCTTCTGGTCAACAAGCGCTTCGATCACCGTTTTCAGCTTGCTCAAGTCCACGCCTCGGCCAAGCAAGCGCTTCATATCGCGTCAAAACCTGGTAGACTGGCGGATGATAAGCGACATCGCTTAGTCTTTCCATTCCGCAAATAGCTCAGCCGTTGTTTGGAAAACCTGTCCTCCCCCGCTCTCCAGTTCCGCCATTGCTTCTAGGGTCTCTTGATTGGGGCGTTTGACAGTTGGCTGGAACGGCAGACCGCCGACATTGACAGACTGCTGCAAAAACATACGGATGGCGTCAGAGGTGGACAGACCAAGCGCACCAAAAACAACCTCTGCCTGCTTCTTGAGTTCCGGGCTAACCCGTGATTGGATCGTAACGCTGGACATCTTGCACTCCTTGGCGATATCTCTGGCTTGATGCTTGCATCATACATTCAGCTGGCTGCAAATGCAAGTGAGCTTGCGGAGTTCTGGTATCGGGCAGGCCTGCGATGATAGACGCCCAGGCGCTTTTCCGGCGAGAAATCTGCAGCGGGCTCAAATGCAGACCAGAACATCGTCGTGGCGCTGACTTTGACACACACCAGCCGCTTCGAGTATCATTGCCCTGCCGATCTTCCACCAGACGATAGGAGCCGCTATGCCATTCGAACCGTTTCATGCCGACATGCTGAGTGAAGCCAGCGCGCTGCTGGCGCTGCGTCATCAGCAGCAGCGTTTGACCCAACCAGAGCTGCCCGCGCGCTTCGAAGACCCGGCCGCGGCCCGCCTGGCGCTTGACGAGGCCTGGCAGCGCCCGCGCAGCGCGGGCGTGGCGGCGTTTGACAACGGCCGCCTGGCCGCTTACTTGATCGGCGACATTGTCCTGGATGCCATTTGGGGGCGCGCGGGCTGGGTGCGCCTGGCCGGCTGCGCGCTGGCGCCAGGACAATCGCCTGAGCTGATCAAAGATCTCTACCAAATACTCGGCGCCCAATGGCTGGCTTACGGCTGCTTTCATCACATTGCCCTCACCCCGGCGGCGACCCCCGACCTGGTTGGCGCCTGGTTTGACCTCAGTTTCGGCATCCAGCAGGTGCACGCCCTGGCCGCGCTCGACACCCTGGTCTTGCCTGCGGTTGAGCGTCCGCCGACCGTGGAAATTCGCCGGGCCGGCCCGGCCGACCGCGCGACGGTGGCTGGTCTGTATCGAGTCATCCGTGAGCATCTGATTGCCGCGCCAGTGTGGGGCATCGCCCTGCCAGAGGATGAGAGCGATGTTCACAGCGGCTACGGCGGCCTGGTTGATGACCCCACGGCCACGGTTTGGCTGGCCCTAGAGAACAAGCAGGCGCTGGGCCTGGCCGGGTATTATCACCTGGACGCCGCCGACAACAACTTGATGGCGCCGGATCGCTGCACCGAACTGGCTGTCGCCAGCACCGTGGCGGCCGCGCGTGGGCGGGGTATTGGCCGCGCATTGACTCACCACGGCTTGACCCAGGCGCAGCAGGCTGGTTATCAAGCCTGCCTGACCGATTGGCGCAGCACCAACCTGCTGGCCGCGCGTTTCTGGCCCGGTTGGGGATTTCGGCCTGTGGCCTATCGCCTGGTGCGGCGGATTGACGAACGCATTGCCTGGGCCAACGCCTCGTGGCCGGCGCTGGCAGCCGTTTGATGGCGCGGGCCTGGCTCAAAATCAGCCGCGGATGAACACCGATCGCCACGGATTGCGTAACTATTCAGGCGGCGCGCCGTGGCAAGCGAGCGATTGAAATCGCGCCTGATGGGCGTTCCGCCAGGCGTCCACCTGAGTGGACGCGGCGCCGGTCGGCTCCGGCCGACCTGGCGGCGGCACGCCCTTGCGGCCCGAATTCATTCGGCGGCTGCAGTCGGCGCAGGATGCCGGAATAGTTACCGGATTGCTTGTTTTCACCTATGGCTATGCGCCCCACGTATGCACGACTGAGTTGAGAAATGCCGATCGAGTGCGGTGCTTCCGGTACGCCCAGTGCTCGGGGGTCCTCGACTTGTCGAGGATTTTTCATCGCTGGAGGAAAAGATGGATGATCAATCTCTACACACACTCGTGACCATGCTGCGCACGCAGCGCGTCGCGTCGTTGGGTACGCTGCGCAGCGGAAATGCGGAGCCTGGCCCGCTCGTCTCGCTGATTCTTTTCGTGGCGGCGCCTGATTTTTCTGCCTTTTACATTCACGCCAGCCGCCTGGCCCAACACACGCAGGACATCCTGGCCGATCCCCGTGTCAGTCTGATGGTGGCAGAGACGGATGACGGCATGCGCGACCCGCAGCAGTTGGCGCGCGTCTCCCTGCGCGGCCGGGCGCTGCCTGTCGCGGAGAACGACCCGGACTACCCCGCCGTGAAGGCGCTGTACCTGGCGCGCTTTCCGCAGTCTGCGATGACGTTCAACCTGGGAGACTTTGCCCTCTACCGGATCGAACCAAGCGGCGCCCGCTATGTGGCCGGCTTTGGCAAAACCTTCAACCTGACCGCGGACAGCCTCAGACGCGCAGCACAAAGTTGAGGCATGTGCTTCGTGATCTTCGCGCTTCGCGATCTTCGCGCTTCGTGATCTTCGTCCCCTTCGCGCCTTCGTGCTAGAGTTGAACGAACTGTCACCTTCTCACGGGCTTTTGTTCATTCGCACTTCATCTTTCCCTGCTATCCTTCAGATTGATCGTGTTCTTGTGTCCCTGAAGGAGAGAAGATTCCATGAAGATTACCCAGCCTATCATGCGTTCGTTTGATTATCTACGCCGCACACGCCAGGCCTGGCTTGGCTTGTTCGTTCTGATTTGCGTCCTTGCCGCGACGCTGCCGGTGGCCGGCAGTCCGGCGACCCCTGACCCGGTCGCGCCCGTTGTTTCAGAGTCTGGCCCGGCCGCGCCCATACCACCCATGACGCGACCTGGCATCTATGTCGTCGCTGAAACTGGCGCCATGGACCCGGCGCATTATCACCTGACCGGCAGCCTGCGCACGTTCAACTGGTCGGAGCTGCACATCGGCCCGAACCAGTTCAATTGGGGCGCGCTGGATCAATACCTGGAGACGATCGCTGGCTACGGCAAAGCGGCCGCCATCGGCATCAGCACCTACAATGGTCGCTGTTGCGGCGGCATCAGCGCCATGCCCGCGTTTATCCGCAGCGCCGCGCCCAACAGCGTCCTGGATGCCGGCGCGTGCACCAGCGCGCAATATCCCCTGGGCGGATGCGTCAACGGCCGCTGGCTCTTGCCGCGCTACTGGGACAGCGACTATCTCAACGCCTACGGGGAGTTCATCCAGGCCTTGGGCGATCGCTATAAAAACGACGCCCGGCTGGAATGGGTGGCCCTGGGGTTCGGCACCTTTGGCGAGAACCATGCCGCGCAAGGTTCCGACGTGAGCATTCTGGTCAACGCAGGGCTTAACGTGGATCTGTGGATTAGCACGATGGAAAGTGTGGTTGATCGCTATTCCGCGGCTTTCCGCGTCAGCGGCAGCCTGCAGAAAACGTTGATGGTGCAGATTGCCTCTGTCACCTTTGAGGATCGTGAGCGTTGGCAGCTCGCCGCCTACGCCGCGCAGCGCGGCATTGGCCTCTCATTCAACGGCCTGACGCCTGACTTCAATAACGCGATCCAGGGGGTTGACCGCTGCAACAACACGGTCGAATGCGGCATGTATGATCCGATCTTCTACCACAACCGCAGCGTGCCGATTGCCTTCGAGACCTACGACTACATGCTGTGCGACACCACGAATGTCTACTGGGGCATGCTCAGCGGCCTGGATAAGAAGGTTGACCTTCTGCGCCTCAATTATGACCTCTTCTACGATCCGGTCACGCACCAGGATCGCACCGAGAACCTGGCAATCTTCGACTGGACCTCGCGTTACGTCGGCAAGACGCTGGCCAACACGCCGAGCGTGTGGGTTGCCATGCGTGAGCACCGCACCCCCACCACCTACTGTTACGCGCAGCCCGAGACTGTTTCCTACTATCCGCAGATTGGCAACTACAGTTACTACCTGATCCAGGATGACAGCGTCGCGGGCGGCCGCACCGTGCCGGAAACCAACGACAGCAACGTTACCGGTCTGGGCTGCAGCGGACGCTGGTGCTTGAGCGGCTCGCCCTATTTTGCTAATCCCTACAACGCCAGCGTTCCAACCGGCAAAGAGGGCTGGGTCGTGCGCCGCACCGACCAGGCCACCGGCAACCCCAACATGTGGTTCAAGGTGGACGACGGCTACATCAACGGCGGCAGCAACCAGGTCGCCGTTACCGTCTGGTACGCGGACGTGGGCGCCGACCGCTGGGCGCTGCGTTACGACAGCCCGACCGGTGAGCAGACCGCCACGCCCGATGGCAGCGGCAACCCCTGGGTGCAGAAGGCCGGCAGCAACACCTGGAAAACCGCCGTCTTCCATATCAACAACGCCCGCTTTGCCAACGGGCTGACCGGCGGCAGCGATTTCCGCCTGGACTCGCTGAGCGACGGCAATGAGTGGATTCACATGGTGGACGTCGCACGCCAGGGCGGCGCCTCGCCTACCAGCACACCCACGACGACGCCCGGCACACCGACCGCTACCACTGCGCCCGGCACCGCGACGCCCACGCGTACGCCGGGCGCCACCAACACGCCAACTATAACCCCCACGGCCACAACACCGCCGCCTAACCAGGGCCAATGGACCGTCCAATGGCATGGAGGCGATGACCTGAACGGCATTGACTTCATCAACAGCCAGACCGGCTGGGCTGTGGGTAAGGCCGGACACCTGATGCGCACCAGCAACGGCGGAGAAACCTGGGCCTATCGCCAGGCTGCGCCCGCGGTGGACCTGGAAGCTGTGGATTTTCTCGACGCGAACAATGGCTGGGTCGCCGGCGCAGAGGGCCGCATTTGGCGCTCCAGTGATGGCGGCGCCACCTGGGCCAGCCAGAGCACGCCGACCGTCAACCGCCTGACTGACATCCAGTTCCTGGATCTCATGACTGGCTGGGCTGTGGGCCGCGGCGGCGTCATTCTGCGCACCACGAACGGCGGCCAGACCTGGACGCCGCAAACCAGCAACACCACGCTCGACCTCTACGGCTTGTATGCGGTAGATGCAGACTATGCCTGGGCGGTCGGCAACCTGGGCGCCATTGTGGCCACCAGCAACGGCGGGCAAACGTGGGCCGGGCAGGCCAGCGGCAGCCAGCAGTGGCTATGGGACGTGGCGTTCACGAGTCTGCAGAACGGCTGGGCCGTCGGCGAAGGCGGCACGCTGCTGCGCACCACCAACGGCGGCGCCAGTTGGTACGGCCAGTACATCAATGATGCGCGGCCGCTGCAGGCCATTGTTTTTTCCTCGGCGCAGCAGGGTTGGCTCGCTGGCGGCCAGGGCACAGTGTGGGTCACCAATGACGGCGGCAACACCTGGGCCTGGGCGCCAACCAGCCAGGGCAAGAGCCTGTGGGCCTTGTCCGCGCCGGCCGTGGGCGAGTTGTGGGCTGCAGGTCAAGCGCAGACGATCATTCACAAACAGGGCAGCAGCGGTTATGCGACGGCCGCGCCGCCGGCTCCAGGTGAACTGAAAGCGGTAAGCGCAGTGGATGTCAACACAGCCTACGTCGTGGGCGACAACGGTCATATCCTCAAGACCACCGATGGAGGCGAGAGCTGGCGGCAGTTGAGCAGCCCAATCACTGGCTGGATGCGCGGCGTGGCCTTCCCACAAAGCGCCAACGTCGGCTGGGTCATCGGCCAGGGTGGTTTCGTCCTTCGCACCACTGACGGCGGCAGCAGTTGGACGCAGCAGATCTTGCCCGATGGTTTCACTGGCTACCTGTGGGCCATAGATGCCTGGGACAACACACGCGCGAATGTGCTTGGCGGCGCAGGCCGGGTCTACCGCACGACCAACGCCGGCGCCAGTTGGCAGCTGGCCTACGCGCCCGTCTCTTTCAACCTGCTTGATGTCAATTACGGCAGCGCCGATGCTGTCTACGGCGCGAGTTGGGACGACTCCTTCTTCACCAGCGCCAACAACGGCGCCAATTGGATTCGGCGCTACCCCGGCAGCGGCGGTCATCTCCTCAGCGTGTCGTTCCTGGACATGCTCAATGGCTGGATGTCGGGCAGCGCGGGCATTCTGATGCGCACGACCAATGCCGGCGACAATTGGACGATGCAGACCAGCGGCACCGGCGCCGATCTGAATCGCGTGGACATGATAGATCAACAGGTCGGATGGGTTGTGGGTAACGGGGGCGTCATCCGCTGGACCATCAACAGCGGCAGCACATGGAGCGCGCAGAGCAGCCCGGTGCTGGACAACCTGCTGGGTCTGGATATGGTGGACGCCTATGACGGCTGGGCCGTCGGCGTCAACGGCACGATTCTGAAATACCATGCGGTCTATGTGCCGCCGCCGCCCACGGCGACGCCAACGCCCACCAACACGGCGACGAATACCCCCACGCCGACGAATTCTCCGACTCCCACGTTGACGCCGACGCCCACCCCATCGCCGGCGCCGGATGAAGGCACGGTGGCCGGGCATGTCTTCGTGGACAGCAACGGCGATGGCATCTACCAGCCCGGCGAGACGACCCTGGCCGGCGCCACCATCACGCTGATCTACAATGGCGCGCCGATTGACAGCCTCGTCACTGGTCCTAGCGGCGCCTTTGCCTTCTATCACTTGGGCGCGGACAATGTCGTCACCCTGCAAGAAACGGATCCGGCCGGCTATACCTCGCCGCCGGCCAGCAACACGCGCACCATCACCATTCAGGGCGGCGCGGTGCACATCGTTGATTTCCCTGATGTGCCGGTGGCGACGCCGACGCCCACGCCGACGATCACCCCGACGCCGTCACGCACGCCCACGCCGACATCCACGCCCACCGGCACCCCGGTGGTCGGACGTGTGCACGGCCTGGTGTTCAACGACCTCAACGGCGACGGCTTGCCCACGAGCGGAGAGCCGGGATTGATCGGCGTCAGCATCTTGCTCTACCAGGGCAGCAATATCGTAGGCGCGACCGTCACCGTGGGCGACGGCACGTATCACTTCGATAGTCTGCTGCCAGGTCAATACCGGCTGGAGGAGACAGACCCGCCAGGCTTTACGTCCACCACCTCGAACTCAGTCGTGCTGTTTGTCTCGGCCGGCAATGATTTCGAAGTCAATTTTGGCGACCGCTTCAGCCCAACCTCTACGCCGACCGCGACGATGACCCTGACCCCGACCATGACGCCCACGGCGACGTCAACCCCAACCGCCACCTCATCGCCGACCGCTACGTCTACGCCAACGGCCACGTGGACCCCAACGGCAACGCTGACTGCGACGCCGATCACCGGCGCGGTCAGCGGCCTGGTCTGGAACGATCTGAATGGCAACATCATACCCGACAGCGGCGAGCCGCCGTTGAGCGGAGTGGTCATCACACTGCGGACGTTCGCCGGCCAGCTCGTCGGCGCCAGCAGCACAGATGCAAACGGTCGTTTCCGCTTTGCCAACCTGACGCCAGGGCAGTATCGCCTGGAAGAGACCGATCCGCCAGGTTACACCTCGCCGCCAGGCAGCCCGAACCTGGTGCTGTTCCAGGTCACGGCTGGGCAAGAAATGACGATCAACTTTGCCGATCAGGCCTTGCCCACGGCAACGCCGACGCTGACTCCATCGCCCACGGCGACGCCCAACACCGGGCGCATCTATGGTCGGGTATGGAATGATCGAAATCGCAATGGGACGCCCGATGTCAACGAGCCGGGCCTGACAGGCGTCACCATTGTGCTGCATCGCGATGTGCTTGGGGATCAAAAATTACAGCCAGATGACATCGTGATGGCTATCATGGTCACTGGCGCGGATGGAGTCTTCAGCTTCGAACAACTGACCCCCGGCTCCTACCTGGTCGAACAGGTGGATTGGCCGCAGAACGTTTCTATCACGCCGAACATGATACCGTTGGTGTTGATTGCACGCACCGAGTATCCCGTCTTCTTCGGCGACGCCATCGAAGGACGCCAGCGGCTGCCGCAGGTGTGGAAAAACTGAGATCGGAGACCGGAGATTGGAGACCGTTTGAACGAACGACCAGGATTCTTCTCACTTCTAGCCAACGGGGTCATCGCGATCATCGTCGCGGTGACCCTGGGCTTGTTCTGGACGCACGGCAGCCAGGCCAATGACCGCCCGCTCGCACCCCAGCCGCCGGCCGGTACGATCACCGGCGTGGTGTGGCATGATCTGGATGTGGACCTTTTTCCTGATGCCAATGAGCCGCGCCTGGCCGGCGTCACCATCACCCTCAAGGATGCCGCCCAGACCTACCTGACGAGCACAGTCAGCGGCGCGGATGGCGTCTACCGCTTCGACGGTCTGAGCGCCGGCGTCTACTGGGTGGTCGAGACCGACCCGCCCGGCTTCATCTCCACGACAGACAACAACGTGCGTGTGCAGCTCATCGGCAGCCAGGGCGCGGAAGTCAACTTCGGCGATGTGCTTCCGTTCACGGACACGCCAACGCCCGCAGTGACCCCGCTGGTCATGAGCTTGACCATCGCCGCCGGCGCGGATGACACGGCCGTGCGCAGCGATCTGGCGGTCAACCAGGTGACAAGTCCCGCGCTGCGGCTCGGCCGTGACGGTGTCTACAGCTTCGCGGGCGGCTTTCGTTTTGGCAGCGTCAATCTACCGGTTGGCGCGCAAGTAACTGAAGCCCGCCTGCGCCTGCAGCCCAACGGCGCGCACAGCGGCGGCCTGCCTGTGCAGTGGGTGGTGCATGGCGAGGCCAGCGACGCTGCGCCCGATTTTCAGCCTAACAACCCTTGGGCGCCCTTGCGGCCGCGCACCCAGGCCGCGGCGGATTGGCTTGTGGACAACTGGCCCACGGACGCGGTCGAGTCGCCCAACCTGGCGGGGCCGCTGCAGGAGATCATTGACCGCCCCGGTTGGTCATCCGGTCAAGCAGTGGCCTTCTTGGTTTTCAGTCTGAGCAGTAACACCGGCTATCTCGATGTGCACGCCTGGGACGGCAACCCGGCGTGGGCCGCGCGTCTGGAGATCACGTTCCGTCCGCCGCTGGGCTGGTCAACCCCAACGCCCACGCCCACCGCCACCGGCACGCCAACGCCGACGGCAACAGCCACCGCGACCGACGCGCCGACGGCCACGCCGACGCCGGTCCTGACCCTAACCCCAACGCCCACGACAACCCTGACCGTGACGCCGACGCCCACGACGACCCTGACCAAGACGCCCACGCCCACCACGCGGCCGGCGCTGCGCTGGTATCTGCCCTTTGTGAGGCGGTAAGGGAACTCGGTTCTATTGACGCCGGGGGGGCTGGCTGGTACAATGGCGCCTGCGTGACAACCAGTGTGGGCGATTTTGCCGGGCCAAAGGATGCGACAATGCTCAAGACGATTTCCACAAAGAATTCTCCAAGAAATGGAGATGCACCGATCACCTTGCAACTACAGCCCATCGTCAACCTGGATGATGATGAATTCTTCGATTTTTGTCGCCTCAACCCTGACTTGCATATCGAGCGCACCCGTGAAGGATTTGTACAGATCATGACCCCAGCCGGCGGTGAAACCAGTGCACGCAATTCGATCCTGACAACCGACATTACCAATTGGGCGCGCCGTGATGGCACGGGGGTCGTCTTCGATTCATCGGGCGGTTTCATCTTGCCCAATGGCGCGATTCGTTCGCCCGATGTGGCGTGGGTGCGACGCACCAGGTTAGCCGCGCTGCAACCCGGCCAGAAGCGCCGGTTTCTTCCTCTGTGCCCTGATTTTATCGTTGAACTGCGATCAGCCACCGATAGCCTCGATAGCCTGCTGGAAAAGATGGAGGAGTATCGCAGCAACGGCGCCCAACTTGGCTGGCTGATTGACCCTGAAGCGCAGCGAGTGACCGTTTATCCGCGCAACGGCCGCGTGCTGTTCCTTGATCGCCCCCTGACTATCAGCGCTGATCCGATTTTGCCTGGTTTACAGCTTGATTTGCGCCCGATCTGGGAGCCGGATTTTTAGTGCAGAGGTTAGAGACCAGAGACCGGAGACCAGAGACCGGAGATCATCCGTCTTACACGCACCCGATCTCCGATCACCAATCTCCAATCTCCATTTCTTTCCCCCTCTGGAGACCAGATCCGTGACAATGCTCGATCACCGTGACGTGTACCTGCAAAGCGCCGACGCCTACGATGCGCTGGTGGCGCGTGAGGACTATGAGCAGCACATCCTGCCGGCGCTGAACGCCATCCGCCCGCTGGCTGGGCTGGATGTGGTGGAGTTGGGCGCGGGCACTGGCCGCCTGACCTGCCTCCTGGCGCCGGTTGTGCGTTCCATCCAGGCCTTCGATATCTCGCCGGCCATGTTGGCCGTCGCGCGGCGCAAGCTGCAGGCGGGCGGTTGGACGAACTGGCGCGTGCAGGAAGCGGACCATCGCCAGCTGCCGCTGCGGGCGGCCGTGGCCGATGTCGCCATCGCCGGCTGGAGCATCTGCTATACCGTCACCTGGCAACAGGAAAATGACGCCTGGCGTGCAGAGCTGGGCCAGGCGCTGGCTGAAATGCGCCGCGTGCTGCGTCCTGGCGGCGTGATGATTCTGCTGGAAACCCAGGGCACGGGGCAGACGACGCCCTTGCCGCCGCCTCATCTGCGCGATTATTACGCGTACCTGGATGCGGCCGGCTTTGCGTCCACCTGGATTCGCACGGACTATCGTTTCGCGTCGGCCGAAGAGGCCGGGACGCTGACCGGTTTCTTTTTTGGCGACGACATGCTGGCCCGCATCGGCCCGCAGGCCCAGCCGATTCTGCCCGAATGCACGGGCCTATGGTGGCTCACGGTATAACATGCCCAACGAACGCTTGCAACGCCAGGTTGAATTCATCCTGGAAATTGACAAACTGAAGACGGTCCTGCGCCAGACCTATCTCATGGACGGTTCTCGCCGTGAAAACTCAGCCGAGCATACCTGGCACCTGACGGTGATGGCCCTGGTTTTGAGCGAATACGCCAACACGCCGGTCAACTTGCTGCAGGTCCTCAAGATGCTGGTGGTGCACGACATCGTGGAAATTGACGCCGGCGACACCTACATCTACGACGAGCGCGCCAGCCTGGACAAGGCGGCGCGTGAAGAGGCGGCGGCCGATCGTCTGTTCGGCCTTTTGCCCGCGGATCAGGCGGCTGAGCTGCGCGCGCTGTGGAACGAATTCGAGCAGCGGCAGACGCCCGAAGCGCGCTTTGCCGCCGCGCTCGACCGCTTGATGCCCCTCCTTCACAATTATCACACGCAGGGCAAGTCCTGGAGGGCGCACGGCGTCACCGCGGACCGCGTGGTCGCGCGTGTGCGTCACATCGAGGAAGGCTCGCAGGCGCTGTGGGACTTTGCCCAGGGTGTGATCGAAGCGGCCGTCGCGCACGGCTACCTGGCCCCGGCAGCCAGACCGGGAAATCTCCCTGAAGATGAATGACCGATGATCCAGTTACCTTCACTGACCGGCGCAATGTGGATCTTTGCATCCAGGTTACACCCGCGACGTCTGCGCGCGGCTCTGTCTGCCCATGGGCTTGCCTGGCTGCTCGTGATCTTTGCCATCCTGGCCTTGATCTTCTCATTTTTCACCGGCAAGGCCGCGGCGTTGGCAATCATGGTCGCATCCAACCCGCACAGCCGCGCAGCTCCCAATCCCACCAGTGTGGTGCAATCGAGCCAGCTCAGCGCGTGCCTGGCGGTGGACGCGACCATCCACGAGGCCGAGGCCACGGTGCTCCTGGCCTTCTCCGGCGCGCCCACCAGCGCCAGCCTCAAACTGGACATCAACAACGCGCGGCCGGGCCACAGCATCTATCTCAACGGCAGCCGAATTGGCGCGATTCCCGACTGGACGGCCGGCAGCGGCTATTGCGCGCGCACCGGTATCACCACCACCCTGCCAATTGCGGATGTGACGCTCGTGCGCAACGGCCTCAACACGATTCGCATCGTCAACGACGCGGACCCGAACGATAGTTACAGCGTGGGCAGCGGCATCCTGGAGATCAGCGGCGAGGTAACGGGCGCGACCTACCAGGATTTCGTCTACCCCAGCAGCTATCCGTTGTATCCCGCCTACTTGCGCGCCATCGCGCAGATTCCATCCAACTATGATGGCACGCCGCGGCCGCTGGTGATCGGCGTCCACGGCTACGGCAATGAGCTAAACCTGCGCTGGCAGCCGATCTACAGCTACGGCGCGGAGGCCAATCGCCGCGGCTGGCTGTTGGCTTCGCCCGAAATGCACGGCGAAAACCCCAGCTCCGGCGGCGGACATTCGCTGGGCGCGCGCGCCGCGCAGCGCGACCTGCTCGACACCGTCAACTACATGAAGGCGCACTATGCCGTGGATGCCAGCCGCATTTACCTGGTCGGTTTCTCCATGGGCGCGCAAACGGCTCTGCTGGGCGCGGCGAAGTACCCAGAGGTCTTTGCCGGCGTCGTCGAGTATTCCGCGTTTGCCTCGCTGAGCGATTGGTACAGCGAGACCGAGGACTGGCGACGCACGGTCATCGAGAGCGAATGTTACGGCGCGCCCTCATCGCAGCCGTTTGAGTATGCACGGCGCGCGCCCAAGAACGTGGCGCTGTCGCTCAAGCATATGCCATTGGCGATCGTCCACGGCACGGCCGACACCAAAGTCCTGCCCCACCACGGCCAGGACATCTACAACGCCATCAACCTGGTGGGGCCAGACCGGCTGGAGATTCATTGGTACAACGGCAATCACGACGGCGACCCCAGTCCCTGGAACGCGGCCTGGGCCTTTGATTTTCTCAGCCCGCTGACCCTGGCCAGCAACCCGCCGGCGATTGCCCTGCGCACGGATGAGAGCAAGACCGCCTGGTGGCTGGGCATCACGCAGTACGGCGGCGCGCATTGGACGGCCGCGGATCTTGCGTTCAGCAACAGCGCACGCTGGATCACCGGCGTCATCACCGAAGAAGCGAGCGCGGACTTCACCTTCGATGTGGGCAGTCTGGGCCTGCCGGCCAGCGGCGCGTACGTGCTGGAGAAGGACAACCTGACCAACGGGACGCACAGCGTGCAGGCGCTGACGGCCGCGAACGGCCGCGTGACCGCCTATCTCAACACCGCACCCTGGCGCATCCGCCTGTCGCCCGGCAGCAGCACCCCAACGCCCACCCCGATTTGGACGCCGACGCCAACGCCCACGGCTACGCCCACGACTACCCCGACCCCGACGCCAACGCGCACGCCAACCGCAACGCCTACCATGACACCCACGACGACGTCATCGCCGACGCCGACCGCAACGGCGACCGCCACCCCAACGGCCACGGCCTCCGCGACCCCCACCCCCACGCCAACCCCGGCGGTCGGGGCTGTCCGCGGAACGGTCTTTGCCGATCTGAACCGCGACCTGGCGCAGCAGCCCAACGAGCCGGGCATTGCCGGCGTCACTGTCACCCTGCGTCAAGGCGCGTTCCTGGTTGCCTCTGCGGCCACCGACAGTCAGGGCGCCTATCGCTTCTTCAACCTGTCGCCCACCAGCTACACGGTGAGCGTCGCCGCGCCGCCGGCCTTCGCCATCCTGGGCAGCGACCTCCAAGGCGTGCTGGTGACGGCGGGCAGCAACCTGGAGGTCAATTTCGCTGCTTTCCCCTGGCAGTATCGCTTTTTGCCGCTGTTGAAATCACCATGACCAATATTCTTGAACTGACACTGACCGGCATCGCACACGGGGGTGAAGCCCTGGGCCGGCATGACGGCAAAGTGATCTTCGTGCCTTTCGCCATCCCAGGCGAAACCGTGCGCGTCGAGATCATCGAGCAGAAGGCCAATTGGGCGCGGGCGCGCTTGCTTGCCGTCCTCGCGCCCAGCCCGGATCGAGTCGAGCCGCCGTGCCCGTATTTCGGCCCGCAGCGCTGCGGCGGCTGTCAATGGCAGCACATCGCGTATGCACGTCAACTGGAGCTCAAACAGGCGATTGTGCGCGATCAATTGGCGCGCCTGGGCCGGCTGACCGATCCGCCGGTGGCCGAAACGTGGGCTGTGGCCCTGACCGATGACGATGACCCGGCCTGGCGCTATCGCAACCACGTGCAGTTCAATGTCACCGCAGATGGACGGCCCGCGTTCCAACGGGCCGCCAGTCACGACGTGATCGCCGTGGACGAGTGCCTGCTCCTGTCGCCCAGCCTCGATGCGCTTCACGCGGCGCTGTGGGCCGGCGCCACCGCGGACGAGCCGGAGAGCGAGCCGGCCGAGGAGCCGCCAACCGCGGCCGCAGCCAGCTACAAAGGCAAGCTCTGGACGCTGGGCGCGGAGCCTGGCGACCAACCGGCGGCGCGCCGCGCCCGAACGCCAGGCTCGGCTCTGCGCCGTTTGACCCTGCGCAGCAGCGCGGCCAGCGGACAAACCCTGCTGGTGGTGGAGACGAGCGACGGGTTGGCGCCGGAGCTGGCGCTTGATTTGCCGGTGGCCGTCGCTTTGCTGCACACCGACGGTCAGGCGGAAGCGTTGGTCGGTCAGGCCACGATCGAGGAGGAAGTCCACGGTCGGCGTTATCGCGTCTCGGCCGGCAGCTTCTTCCAGGTCAACACCGCAGGCGCCGAAGCCCTGGTGGACCTGGTGCTCGATTTCCTGGATCCGCAGCCCACGCAGCGCCTGCTCGATGCCTACGCGGGCGTGGGGCTGTTTGCGCTGGCCCTGGCGCCCTTCTGCCGCCAGGTGGACGCCATCGAGGCGTCGCCCAGCGCCTGTGATGATTTTACCTGGAACGCGACCGGCCTGCCGCAGGTCAGCCTGCATGCGGGGGACACGACGGCCGTGCTTGCCACGCTGACCGGCCCCTACGCGGGTATCGTCGTGGATCCGCCGCGCACCGGCCTGGGCAGGGACGTGGTCACACACCTGGCCCGCCTGGCCGCGCCGCGCCTGGCCTACGTCTCGTGCGACCCGGCCACGCTGGCGCGCGATGCCGCGCTGCTGACCCAGGCCGGCTACCGGCTGCGCTCGGTGCAGCCGCTGGACCTTTTTCCCCAAACGTATCATGTGGAAAGTGTGGCGCTGTGGGAACGTTGAAAACTCTGGCCGTCTTGACAACCGTGGCAATCATCTCTCTGTGGGCGCTGACGCAGGCGTCGGCCGCGGTGAATCGAGGGCCGCTCCTGGCTGCCGATCTCCAAACCGCGGCGTCTCTCGCCGCCGGCCAGCCGTTGGCCCCGCCGCCGCCGTCATGCACCTTGACCGAAGGCGCGGCCTGCCCGTCCGCGGTGGATGGACGCCTGCGCTGGCTGCGCACGCGCCAGGTCAAAGGGCAGCTAACCGGCGCACTGGCGAACGCGGTGCCGCTGACGGTGCGCTTCGACCATGCGCCCACGGCCGCCGAGTTGGACGCGCTGCGCCAACTGGGTGAGATTTCGCCGTGGGTCGAGGACCTGATCTGCCAGGCGCCCGGCTGCGGTCAGGAAACCGGCGCGGCCGCCAGCCGCGTGTTCATCATCCCTGTGCGCGTGCCGTGGGCCGCGTTCGATCGGCTGCTCAGCCTGCCGGGCGTGGTGCAGATCGAAGCCGACAGCAGCGACGATCTGCTGCCGCCGCTCGACATCAACGTGGCGGAGATGCACGCGACGGCCGCCTGGGCTGTCTCCAACACCCTGCCCAGTGGCCTGACCGGCGCCGGCGTCACGATTGCCGACATTGACACCGGCGTAGATGTCTTCCATCCGCTCCTATTCCGCGCAGACGGCGGCGCGTTTGCCTGGCTGGATGGCAACGGCAACGGCCTGTTCGATCCTGGCCTCGACGCGGTTGATTTGAATGGCAACGGCGCGGCCGACCCCAACGAATGGCTGGGCATGGTGGATGGTACGTCGGTGCCGGCCGATGGCTACCCGCGTCCCTACGATGTGCCAGGCACGAACGACGGCGTCTTCCGCAGCGACATAGATTGGCTCTACAACGATGCCAATCACAACGGGCAGCGCGACTACGGCGTCAGTTTTGGCGACGCCGCGCCTTCCCTGGGCGAGCGGGTTTTCCTGGTGAACGATGCCAACGGCAACCACCAGCTTGACCCGGGCGAGAGTTTGACGGGGCTGGGCAGCAGCAAGATTGCGCGTGTGTTCGATGTCAACGGCATCACGCGACGCCGCGGCGTGGATCTCAGCCTGACCGGAGGCGATCCCTATGCGCATGGTACGTCTGTGCTGGGCATTCTGGCCGGCGGTTGGCGCACCGTTAACCGCTACACCGGCCTGGCGCCCGATGCGGAGCTGCTCCTGGCCGACCCTTACAGCACAGGCAACGGCATCTCGGAGTCGCTGCTGTGGGCGCAGGCCAACGGCGCGCAGGTCGTGGTGCACGAGTACACGCACATTAGCCAGGAGTATTTCGACGGCTCCTCCAACCATGAGCGGCTAATTGCGGAGGCCCAACGCCAGGGTATTATCCAGGTCCTGCCGGCCGGCAACATCAACCGCGGCTACAAGCACACTGCGGCCACCGTCGCCGCCGGCGCAGCGATTGCGCTGCCGTTCCAACAGCCGGCCGGCAACGACGCCACCGCCGTGGATATTACGCTGGTCTGGCATGGCGATCCCGCGGCGCTGGCGGCGACGATTACCACGCCCGCGGGCGGGGCGGGCAACATCTTCACCCTATCCGCCACGGCCAATTCGATCATCACCAGCGACGGTCATTCGATCTCTGGCGTGCGTCTACAATCGAGCCGCGGCACCGCGCGCCTCGATTTTCATCTGCTGCGCAGCCCCGTGACCACCGGCGCGTTTACCCTGGCCGTCACCAACACGACCAGCCTGCCGGTGGCGCTCAGCGCGTTCGTGCAGGACAACCGTACGGCCTGGTTGGGCGGCATGGAATGGGTCGGGCCGCGCAATCCGGCGATGAGCGTGATCTGGCCGGCCACCGCGGACGCCGGCATCGTGGTGGCTTCCTACAGCACGCGCGGCTTCAGCGGCGGTCTTGACCCCGTAACGCCCGGCGGCCTGAGCGTGTTCAGCGGACAGGGGCCGCGCGTGGACGGCGAGCCGCTGCTCGATGTCGCCGCGCCGAGCAATTACGACGTGGCGACCGCGCTCGACCGCACGCAAACCGGGCAGTGGGGTCAGTACCGCTGGTTCAGCGGCACCAGCGGCGCGGCGCCGCATGTGGGGGGCGCGGCCGCCCTGCTGCGCCAGGCGCGGCCCGATTTGAATGCGGAGCAGATCAAGGCGGCCCTGGTCGCGGGCGCGCGCCGCGACAGCTTCACCGGCGCGCAGGCCAACGAGGCCTTTGGCGCGGGCAAGGTGGATGTGGCCGGCGCGCTGCGCCAGATTTTGCCCTTTGCGCCGCTGCGCGCGACCCGGCTCAGCGGCCCGGCGCCCACGCCCGATGGCGTCATGCTGCCCGGCGAATGGGACGCCGCGACGCATCTACACCTGCCGCTGGCCTTCCTGACCAACACCCCGCAGCGGGGCGCGCTCGATCTGTGGTTGACGGCCTCGCCGGGCGCGACCGACCGTCTGCTGGTTGCGGCGCAAATCAGCGGCGTGCAGTCTACGGCCGGCGAGACGCTGTGGCTGTGGTTTGGCGGGGGCGATGTCAAATCGCTCAGCGCGAGCGCGGGCTGGCTCGATTGGCATTGGGCCAACGGCAGCCTGGCGTTGGACGGCGCGCAAAACGGCCGCGGCGCGGTCGGTCAGGCGAACGGCGCGCTGATCTTCGAATTGGGCATGCCGCTGGCGCCGCCGGATGGCGACGACGTGCAGTTGACGCCGCTGCACGACAGTCTGCTGGCGGTGGCCTTCAGTCAGCCGTTCACCGACACCTTTGGCGTCGGCCGTGTGGCGGCGGGCGCGTGGCCGGCCGATTTCTACCTGGGGCAATGGGAAAAATTAGGACGCCTGGCGCTGACGCCCGCAGTCAGCGGCGACCTGACCGGCGATGGCGTTGCCGACGTCGTGGATGTGCAGCGCGTCGCCGCGCGTTGGGCCACGGACAGCCGAGATCCCGGCTACGATGCCGTGACCGATCTCAACGCCGATGGGCTGGTGGATCTGCTCGATGTGCAGATGGCCGCGCAGGGGTGGGGCGGTTGATCAGGACGTTACGAGTCAAATCCTTGTACAGAGAGCAAGGATTTTCCTGCCACGAATGGCACGAATTCCACGAAAGCGGACGGGACAATTCGTGTTCATTCGCAGCTGCTCAGGCATCCTGCGCCGACTGCAGCCGCCGAATGAATTCGGGCCGAAGGGGCGTTCCGCCACAAGGCCGGCCTGCGCCGGCCAGCCTCGCGTCCGCGCAGGCGGACGCCCGGCGGTACGCCCATCAGGTGCGATTTCAATCGCTCGTTTGCTCAGGCATCCTGCGCCGACTGCAGCCGCCGAATGAATTCGGGCCGAAGGGGCGTTCCGCCACAAGGCCGGCCTGCGCCGGCCAGCCTCGCGTCCGCGTAGGCGGACGCCCGGCGGTACGCCCATCAGGTGCGATTTCAATCGCTCGTTTGCGACGACGCACTGTCCGAGTGGTCGCGTTCATTCGTGAAATTCGTGGCAGCGACCGTCCTGTTTGGTTCCGGCTTGCCCGGGTTAGGCGTTACTTGGCCCGCATGCGGTTATTCTTTGAGTTATGCTCCAGCTCGCATAGGCCGAGGGCTTCCATGAGCGGCGGCAGGTAAACGCCAAAGCGCCCGCGCAGGCCTTTCTTCAGACCGTACCAACCACCGATGGGGTTGTCGGGGGAGCGTCCCCAGGCCTCAACCGTTCCTTCTTTGGCGGGCTTCTGTTCGTCAGCGCCGCCCAGTTCGACCCACCCGCCGGCTTGCTTGAGCATCGCGTGCAAGTCGTCCACGCAGCGTGCGTCGTATAGAAGAACCGTGCTGCCGACGGTGCAGACGAGGACGCGCTGGCCGTCTCTCTCCTCGACATGCATGGTGTACTCGGCCGTTCCCGGCGGCGTCTTCAGCACCCAGGGATTGGCTTTTGTGCGATCGAGTGTTGTCATCGTTAGATCCTTTCTCATCCAGAAATAGGCAGATCCCGGCGGGTAATCTTGCAACGTGCCAATGACGTAATACCCGTGCTTTTCGTAGAAGGTCCGGGCCTGAAAATCGAAGGTCGTCAGGAAGCAGCGTTTGCACCCGCGTGCGACGGCGATCGTCTCTGCGGTCTGCAGCAGCGAGGCCCCCAGGCCGCGGCCGCGCCAGGTCTCCGGCAAGAAGAAGTGCTCAATGTCCAGCCATTCCCAATAGGTGCTGGCCGCCAGGCCGCCAATGATGTTGCCTGCCTCGTCCTTGACGATCAAGTTCAACGGTGTGATGGCGCCGGGCTGGCGGATGGCGCGATGATGAGCGGACTCGCGATTGTTAAATTCCCGGATTTGGGTGCGCAGGAACTCGGAGAATTCCTTCTCTTCACTCTCCGATAGGGTTGTCCCGGGCGCCATCATACGTTTCACCCACGCCGTGGCTGAGCATCAATCTGAATTCGACTTTGCTTGATTTCTGCCATCATGTCATCCAAAGTCATATCCCTGAACAACTCGTCGCGCTCGGCCGTGTAGTCGCCATAGCCTACGGTAAACTGCCCGACAAAGCGCATCGTGTCGACCAAGCCAATCTCCCTACATAGGACACGAATCGCAGTCTGTGTCACCTCAGCTAGTGGTTTTGTTTGCACTACCATCGTTCAAGTTCTCCTATCAACTCAACCGGGGATACCACTTTCGTACCCAACCGCTTGATCGTTCTGGCACGTTTTAGAAAACGGTCGTCGCAAGTGCACAGGTAATCCGCGTGACCTACCTCGGCCGAGGCTAGATGCAGCGCATCCAGCGGTTTGAAACCCAGACGGTTCAACTCTTTGGCGCGTTCCTCGACATCAGGCTCCAAGACTACAAATGATGTGGCCTTCGCCAGAGCCTCCAGAGCGTACTGTTGCCGCGTGAGATTCGGATTCCGTTTTATCTCGAACATCAACGCTTCAGAGGACAGCAACTCGACACTCTCCGTGTCACACAAGGCCAGAAGACCCAAGACGGCTTCAGATTCGAGCAAGATACGGAGTTGGCTCTTATTGTCGAGCGGCCGCTGTAGGCTACAGGTGTCGAGGTAGATCTTCATGTTCGGAGTATATCATGGGTTGAGGGGAAAGGAAAGTCGTTTTCATGGTATGCTCCAGCCTGAAACGACATGCGGGTTATGCGGCGGCATAGGCGATGACATGGCTGCTGCCCTTCAAAACGGTCGCGCCGCCGCATGACCCGGCGCCAGCAACTTGCTGGCGCCGCTTGGCCAGATACGAGCAAGCCGCTACCCTGGTATGAATGTGGGTGGGTAAGCCGCGGCTAAAAACCGTAGGCGGTAGCGTCGTCGAGACCGATGTAATCCACGACTTTCTCGTCGCGCAACGTCCAGATGTGCACCAGGAGGACGGCAAACGGTTTGCCGGTCTGTCTCACGACGCCGTTCCAATGGATGAGCACCACCACTTTGCTGTCCTGGGCGATCATTTCATAGGGGTTGAATCCCTGGATTTCGACGGCTTCGTTGATCCCTTGGAAGAAGCCAACAATCTCCGCATGGCCGCGGCAGGGTTTACCCCATTGACCTGGGAAATGACCTTGTCCATACTGGTTCACCCAGGTGGCGTCTGGATCAACAAAAGAGAGCACGGCGGCGACATCGCCGCGGCCAAAGGCCTCATAGAGCTTCTGAATGACGAGCACATGCTGGTCTGTGGTTGACATAAAAGTAATTCTCCTGATCTGAACTGAATTATCCCTTCGCAGGGCTGCCGAAAGCGGCAGTTCCATTTTGCTCCCCTGCGCGTGTCATGTCCAGACCAAGACGTGCTCATTCTTTGTTCAGATGTCAATGGCCAGGCTGGCTCACGCCTCCGCCGGCGCGTCTTCCCCCCAGACGCGGGCCAGGGCCGCCTGGATCTTGCGCTCGAAGCGCGCGATCAGTTCGCGGTTGGCCGCGACCAGCGCCTGCTCGGCTTCGATCTCGGCGACAATGGCTTGCTGGGTGGCGAGAGGCGGGAGGGGAATCGTGTAAGCCTCGATAACTGCCGTGGGAACGCGCTGTAGCCCGCCAGTGCCCGTCATCTTCGGCACGGCCGATGCCTTAAAGGCGGGAGTTGCAACAAATAGGAATACCCATTCTGAGAGAACGCTTCCTGTTGGACGCAAGACGTGAAGCTCGCTTGAACCAAATCCAATACCGTTCACCAAATTGCGCGCCACTCCAGCCTTCCCGTTTTCGAAGCATGGCGTAACCTTGGCGATAAGCACATCACCATCTCGAAAATAGGAGTAGGTGGAAGTCACTTCATCCAAGCGCCTCGTCTGTTTTGCGTCAAGTGGCATGGCGTTCGTTGAGACATCCGACATCGGGACGAACGATACCTGCGTAGAACCAGGCAGATCGCTAAGCTCCGATTTCTTTGGGTTCACGATGCAGGCTTTGCGCACCTCCACCATCGGCCAGTCGGGGCGGATGGGGATGTGGGGGCGGTAGTTATCGAGGACGGCGCGGGCGCCGTTGATGACTTTCTGGTAGCTCTCGATCTCTGCCACGATCTCCCGCTGGACGTCAAGTGGCGGCAGGGGAATTTGGAACTGAGCGAGGTCTTCTGGCTTCATGCCTACGTTCGCTGCTCCGCGCATCAGCGCGGCGATATCGGCTCTTTTTAGATCGAGGGCATGGTAGAGAAACTTCACATCAAGTTCAGATTCGTCTTTGGGTTGTAAAGCGACCAACAGGTTTGCCAGTGCAAACTTGCCACTGGCGAAGTGAATACGGTGCAGCGCAGCCTTGCCGTGTCCAAGGGAAGAAATCAGAGGCACGCATACAGCCGGACTTTCAAACTGATATTCCGCCGAAGTCTTGGGTTCCGCGGCAGTCAGAATTAGTGGGTAAGGCCCAGGTGGTGTCGTTGTGCTGGAAGAAGCGCCCTTCGTGATTCTGCAAACATCTGCGATCTTAACCAAACGCTTGTCGCCATTCACGACGGCGGGCCGATAACGACTCCCTGTCAGATTACAGTCGTTGGCCAGAATCTCCTCACGTGATGCAAGCCATGAGCACCGCGACAGTTCCCTGCCCTCGTAGTAAGCACAGTAGTCCCGCAAAACATCGGGTAGGTCGTTGAATTCGCTCGCAGTCCTCTTTACGCCGAGGCTAACGCCTATGTGCTTCACTTCGGAGAAAAGAATGTTGGGCTTGCGTTTGGCCGTCACTCGGTCGAGCACTAAAATTGATGTTTTCACGCCCGTATACGGCATGAACACCCCGGACGGAAGCGAAATGACGCCGATGAGGAAGCCATTCACGAGCGTCTCGCGCAGTTGTTTGTAGGCAGTTCCAGACTGGAAGATGATCCCCTCGGGCACGATGATGGCGGCGCGGCCGGTGGGCGTCAGGTGCTCGGCCATGTAGTCCACGAAGAGCACCTCGCTGCGCTTGGACTGCACCGAGAAGCGGTTGTGCGGCTTGATGCCCCCCTTCGGCGACATGAAGGGCGGGTTGGCGAGGATCACGTCGGCGTATTCGTTCCAGCGCTCCTGGCTGGTCAGCGTGTCGTACTCGTAGATGTGCGGGTCAGCGAAGCCGTGCAGATACAGGTTCACCAGCGACAGCCGCACCATGTCGGGCGAGATGTCATAGCCGCGGAAGTTCTGCGCCAGGCGGCCCTTTTCGTCGGGCGTGAGGGAAGAGACGAACATGGATGGACTGGATTCAGAGGATTTTTGGTTATCATCCTGTCCACCCTGTTTATCCATGTTTATTCTATTGGCAGCCAAAATATGCTTGTACGCCGAAATCAGGAACCCCGCGGTGCCGCAGGCCGGGTCGAGCACGGTTTCGGTCTTCTGCGGATCCACGACGGCGACCATGAAGTCAATGATGTGGCGCGGGGTGCGGAACTGGCCTGCGTCCCCCTGCGAGCCGAGCACCGACAGCAGATACTCGAAGGCGTCGCCCAGCCGCTCGGAGTGGTCGTAGCTGAACTCGTCAATGACTTTGAGGAACATCTTCAGCGTTTCGGGATCGCGGTAGGGCAGGTAGGCGTTCTTGAAGATGTTGCGGAACAGGAGCGGGATGCCGGGGTTCTCCGGCATCTTGGCGATCGCCTCGGCGTAGAGGTTCAGCGTCTCGAAGCCGCCCAGGCCAGAATGCATCAGCCTGGCCCAGCCGTAGCGCGCGAACTCACCGGCGAAGAACTTGCGCACCCCGCCGAACTCCTCGCTCTCGGCGTCCATGTCATCCATGAACTTGTAGATCAGCGCGATGGTGATCTGCTCGACCTGGCTCTTGGGGTCGGGCACCTTGCCCACGAGGATGTCGCGGGCGGTGTCAATGCGGCGCTTGGTGTCGGTGTCTAGCATGGATGGTCCTGATTTTTACATGGATGGACAGGATACACAGGATGAAAGACAAGAATAGAATGTCTTGTTCATCCATGTTTTTACATGGATGGACAGGATACACAGGATGAAAAACAAGAATAGAATATCTTGTTCATCTTGTTCATCCATGTTTTTACATGGATGGACAGGATACACAGGATGAAAAACAAGAATAGAATATCTTGTTCATCTTGTTCATCCATGTTTTTACATGGATGGACAGGATACACAGGATGAAAAACAAGAATAGAATATCTTGTTCATCTTGTTCATCCATGTTTTTACATGGATGAACAGGATACACAGGATGAAAGACAAGAAATAAAACATCCTGTACATCCTGTTTATCCATGTTGATATTCCTTCTGCCGCGTGAAGCGTTTGTACTCGAGGCGGGGGTTGCCGAAGTTAATAAGCAGTCCGACCTCGATGCCGGTGGCGTTCAGGTAGTTGATGACCTGCGCTTGATGTTCAGGGGCAATGGCTTTGACCGCTTTCAATTCAACAATGACTTTGCCCTCGACAAGGATGTCGGCGAAAAAATCCTCCACGGACTGTCCTCGGAAAATCACCTTGATCGGATGCTGAGCGATGACCGACAAACCTTTCTGCCTCAGCGCCACCAGAAGAGCTTTTTCGTACACCGACTCCAAAAAGCCCGCACCCAATTCATTGATCACTTCAAAAGCACAGCCGATGACAGCCTTGGTAATCTCTTCGTGCTTCAGCCGCGGCTCCTGCGAGCCTGACGAATCCTGTATATCCTGTATATCCATGTTTGTCAAACCGCGAACTGGTTCAATGAGACGTAGTCCTTGACGTATTCGGGAATCAGCGCCCGATACTTCACCGGCACGGCGCGGAAGTCGCGGCTGGAAAAGATCGGGTTGGTGGCCAGGTCGGTGTACTGCCGGCTCTCGATGATATAGCGGATTTGGTCGCTAGTGACGTAGGCCTTGAAGAAGGTCTTGATCGCCGGGATGGCCTCAGCCTCGGCGGGCTTGACGTCGGCGACGAACTTGGCGAACTCCTCTTCCAGCAGCTCATCCTTCGACTTGAAGGTTGGGATCAACCCGAAGACCTTCTCCAGGATTTCGCGCAGGGTCAGGCGGCGGTCCACGGTCGCGGCCTTGCGCAGCTTGTCGAGAGTGTAGAATTCCTCAGGCTTGTCGAAGACCTCGCGGTTGACATAGTCAATGACCCGGTCCCACTGCCCGGCCTCGACGGCGCGCGCGATGGTTGCATTTTCGCGCACCGCGCCCTCGAATTTCTCGAAGAACATGCGGTCAATCTTCATTCCCTCGAAGCCGATGGTCTCTTCCTTGATCGTCGCCAGGATGTCCGCGCCCAGGTGCTCATAAACGCCGATGGATACCGTCGGACCTGCATCTCCGCCGCCGTCGCTTGGGGCTTTGCTCCTGGGTGCGGGGAGCTTCAGCACCTCGTCGTAGTTGTACCCTTCCTCGAAGTACTCGCAGTTGGCGAAGAAGTCGAAGAGCTTGTAGGCGGTCTTTTGCGGCTGCGCGACAGCGTCCCTCAGGCCCGCGTCGAAAAGCTGTTCGAGGAAGTTGTGCCGGCGTGTGCCGCGGCCCTTGATCTGGATGAAGTCGGTGGGCGAGAAGATCGGCCGGAAAAGGCCGAGGTTGAGGATGTCCGGGCAGTCGTAGCCGGTGGTCATCATGCCGACCGTCACGCAGACGCGCGCCTTGCTCGTCTTGTAGGTGGGCAAGAAGTTGGCCGATCCGAGCAGGTTGTTGTTGGTGAAGTTGATGGTGAACTGCTGGGCGTCGGGAATCTGCGACGTGACCTGCACCGCAAAGTCGGATTGGTACTTGCCGGGGAACATGCGGTCGGCCATCTGGTTGAGGATCTGCGCCAACTTGGCGGCGTGATTCTGGCTGACCGCGAAAACGATGGACTTGCCGATCTCCCCGCTGACCGGGTCGCGCAGGGCATTCTCCAGGAAGGTCTTGCAGAGGAGCTGGTTGGTGGCGTCGGCGAAGAAGCGCTTCTCGAACTCGCGCTGCTTGAACGTTTCCCGTTGGTCGTCGCCTTCCTCGTCCCGGAATTCGACCACAAATCCATCGGCCGAGAGCAGCGCTGTGGTGATGTCGGTGCGGGCGTCCACTACGGTCGGGTTGACCAGGAAGCCGTCCTTCACGCCGTCGAGCAGCGAGTAGCGGAAGGTCGGCTGGCTGTTCTCGCAGCCGAAGGTGCGGTAGGTGTCCAGCAGCAGCCGGCGCTCAGCCTCGCGCGGGTCGCGCGTGGCCGGGCCGGCCCGGTCGAACCGCTTGAGGTAGTCGCGCGGCGTCGCGGTGAGGCCGAGCTTGTAGCCGACAAAAAAGTCGAAGACCGCGCGCGCGTTGCCGCCGATGGAACGGTGCGCCTCGTCGGAGATGACCAGGTCGAAATCGGTGGGCGAGAAAAGCTGCTGGTACTTGTTATTGAAAAGCAGCGACTGGACGGTAGTGACGACCACCTCGGCGCGGTGCCAGTCGTCGCGGTTCTCTTTGTAAATGACGACCTGGTAGTCGTTCGCAAGCACCTTGCTGAGCGCTTTCTTGGCCTGATCCTCAAGCTCCAGGCGATCCACCAGGAATAGCACCCGCCGCGCGTTGCCGGTGCGCAGAAAGAGCTTGATGACGGCCGCAGAGATGAGGGTCTTGCCGGTGCCTGTCGCCATCTCGAACAGGAAGCGATCCTTGTTCTCTTTGACCGCGCGCTGGAGCGCGGCGACGGCCTTCACCTGGTAGGGCCGCAGGAAGCGCAGCCCGTTGGCCTCGATGAAGCCGGCGCGCTCGGCCTCATTCTTCCAGGCGGCCTCCGCGGCATAGCCAGGGCGCTGGGTGCGGACGATGTAATCGGCTTCGACGATCTCTGCGATCAGGCGCTGAGGGTCGGGGATGGTCTTCTGATAGCCGGTGACGGACGCGGGCGTCGGAAACGCGGTGATCAGATAGGGGTTGCCGCGTTCGAGATCCCAGAAGTAGTGCAGGTTGCCGTTGGAGAGGATGACGAAGCGGCAGTTCTGCGAGCGGGCGTATCGCCGCGCCTGCTCCTTGCCGGCCAGCGGGTTCTTGTCCTCCGCTTTGGCCTCCAGGACGATCAGCGGGAAGCCCCGCGCGTCGAGCAGCAGAAAATCAATGAAGCCCTTGCTCGTCTTCTCGAAGTTCTCGCCCAGGGCGTCCAGATCAAGCGACTTGATCGTCACGCCAGGCTCAAGCAGGATGTTGGCGGGCGCGGCGCCTTCCGGAAAGAAGCGCCAGCCTGCGGCTTCGAGCAGCTTGTTGATCTTGATGCGGGCGGCGGCTTCTGGATTGGGCATGCGGTTCCTGTCTCGGCGTTGGGTGGTCAAGGGTTATGAAAAGTGGAATATGGGTTCGATGGCTACTTCCAATTCAGGAATGGCTTCACCCGTGACGCGGCTGTAGAGCACATCAGGACAAAAATCAACATCATTGGGCCACACCAACGTGCCAGCTTCTGGATCAACGACCACTTGCTTGAAGAATTCAATATCCGGCCTGTGCAATTTGAAAAGATTGTCCCAACGGTAGGAAGCCCGCTACTTCTTGCTTTTCCAACTTTACTCGAATCTGCTCAAAGCGTCTGACGGTCTCTTGAGTGTAAAGTCGTTCGCCACAGCGTAGACAAACCTCAGCCCGCACAGTCAAGACGGCTGTATGAATTCCGCCACGAAGTAGTTTCTCTACGTTCTTCTCTACCAGTTCCCCACCGCACACGGGGCATTTACTAAAGGGCATCATTTTTTCGGTCTCCTTATTCGCCAGTCAATCCATCGCTTGGGGTCGGGTCGATAGACAGAGTGATGAGTACGGCCATTGGTTGTCTTGATTATACGCCCAGACGCTGTGAACGGGCGCACCCGCAAAGGTATCACCGCAGATAAGGCAGCTGGGATATGGTTTGTCGTCGGGATAGTCCTCAATGATTTCACCCTGAAAGACACTGAAGAAGATTTCGTCAAAAGTAAGGTGGTCGGCTTGGGCCTCTTCGTCAGCGTGGTCTGTGATTCGTAACCGGTTATGGCGTATCGCGTCAACAATGCCTTCGATTTTCACAGATTACCTTTCGAGTGGCACTTGGGGCTAGACCCCTTGCGATAACGTAAACCTGATTTGGAGATTAGCGCCAATCGCATCAGCATAACGGCGCAACGTTGAAAGACGCACATCATCGGCGTGATTTTCAATGCGCGACTTGCTTGCCAGTTAAAGAATCAAGAAACTCCTCGACGGGACTACTGCCGTTTGGAAGGCGATAAAACTCTACTGTCCACCTATCTCCATGTTATCACAAAAGCGAACAAGGCGCAAGGGTTTGGACGATCAGCCGATATCGCTTGCCTTTGATGTTGAAAACAGCACGATTGCAAACACTAATTCGGCCCCCGTTCGGATCGCCGGCAAAGCGCAGGATCTACCCAACCTGGGCCAACGCCTCGGTGATCTCCCGCAGGCAGGCGGCGGGCTGCAGCCAGCAGCGTTCGAGATCCAGGAACACCGGCGTCCAACCGGCGGT
>NZ_UETR01000017.1:0-70701 GCF_900491745.1 Candidatus Amarolinea aalborgensis
CAATAAATTGTGATTGGGAGGCAGAGAAGGGGTCTGAGCAGAGAGGGGCAAGAGAAGCGGCCAGGCGGTCACGAAATGGCGTAGCGGTCAACACGGTGTGGTATAATGTTACAAGATTGTCCTCAAGTTACCCGACCAGAGCGACATCGAAACTAGGAGGTAGGACGCTATGCCACGCCGTTTCAATGTGGCCGGGCCGTGCAAGCCCGAGATCCACTACATGCTGCCCGCCGCGGCACGCGTGCCGCTGGCGCGCCGCCTGGTGGCCGACCAGAACTACTTCGTCATCCATGCGCCGCGCCAGAGCGGCAAGACGACCGCGATGGCCAATCTGGCGCAGCAACTGACCGCCTCTGGCGACTATGTGGCCGTGCTCGTCTCCGTCGAGGTGGGGGCAGCCTTCAATGACGACCCCGGCGCGGCGGAACTGGCGATTCTAGACGAGTGGCAGCGTGCCATGAGCGCCCGCTTGGCACCAGATTTGCAGCCGCCACCCTGGCCCGAAGCGCGCCCAGGCGCCCGCATTGGCCGCGCACTGCAGATGTGGGCCACAGCCGCGCCGCGGCCGCTGGTGCTCTTCATTGACGAAATTGACGCCCTGCGCAATGACGCGCTCATCTCCTTGCTGCGCCAATTGCGCACGGGCTACTTCGACCGCCCACGCAGCTTTCCCTGGTCTCTTGCCCTCATCGGTCTGCGCGACGTGCGCGACTACAAGGTGGCTTCGGGCGGCAGCGAGCGCCTCAACACGGCCAGTCCCTTCAATATCAAAACCGAGTCGCTGACGCTGGGAGATTTTTCCGCTGACGACGTGACAACACTCTATGGCCAGCATACGGCGGAGACCGGCCAACGCTTTACGCCCGAGGCCGTGGCGCTGGCTTATGAATTGACCCAAGGACAGCCGTGGCTAGTCAACGCTTTGGCGCGCCGGGCGGTGATGGAGGTGGCCCCCGATCCGGCGATTGCCATCACGCCCGAGCACATTCTGACCGCCAAGGAGATTCTGATTCAGCGCCAGGACACCCACCTGGACAGCCTGGCCGAACGGCTGCGCGAACCGCGCGTGCGCCGCGTCATCGAGCCGATGTTGACTGGAGGGTCGTTGAGCGACGTGCCGCAGGACGATATTCGCTTCCTGGTTGACCTGGGGCTCTGCCGCTTCGACGGCGCTGGCGGCTTGGTGATCGCCAATCCGATCTACCGGGAAGTGTTGCCGCGCGTGCTCGCCTACACCACCACGGCTTCGCTGCCGCAGATTAGCCCGACCTGGCTCAAACCCGATGGCGGCCTGGACGCGGATAAGCTGCTCACCGCGTTTCTCGCCTTCTGGCGCCAACACGGCCAGCCGCTGCTAGGCAGCGTGCACTATCACGAGGTGGCCGCGCAGCTGGTGATGATGGCCTTTCTGCACCGCGTGGTGAACGGGAATGGCACGCTTGACCGCGAGTATGCGATCGGCACGCGGCGCATGGACCTCTGCCTGCGTTACGGTGGGCCGCAGCCGGTGACGCTGGGGATCGAACTCAAGGTGTGGCGCGATGGCGAGGAGGACCCCCTGGCTGACGGACTGGTGCAGCTCGACGCCTACCTGGACGGGCTTGGCCTGCCCGGCGGCTGGCTGGTGATCTTCGACCGGCGCAGCGGCCAACTCCCCATCGCCAAACGCACCACGGCTGAGCCCGCCGCGACGCCGGCCGGACGCACGATTACGCTCATCCGCGCCTGACGCGACCCTGGGTAGCGATGGACGGCCACATGCAGCAATCCAACTTCTGTGGCGAGAGTCTTTCACTGATTGGACTAGCCGCCGCCCCTTGGCCCCTTGGCTGCGTCCTCCAGTGACACAGCCAAGAGGCCAGGGGGGGGATGACGGATTCCGTGGCAGCCCTTACGGCACGAGCGGGGCATAACCGAGGTTCGCCAGGGCACCCGCAATGACCTCGCTGCCCTTGTCCGAGGGGTGTCCGTTCATTTTGCTGATGGTAAGGTCGCCTGCGATAGCCTTCAGACCGTCCGGGCCGTTGAACGCATGGTAGGTGTCCGCGCAGGTAAATCCGTTCGCCTGCGCCGCTTTGCAGATCATTGCGCTCCACGCGTCGTAGACGGCGCGCGTTGGGTTCGTGGCTTCGGGCGGGGTAACGTTGCCATTGGCGGAGTCTATCCCACCGAGCCAGTCATTGTAGGGGGTGATTGTCCGGAAGATGGTTGACTTTCCGGCGCGCAGGGCGACGATCTGGGCAAAAACGCTCTCGAGTTTCGGGCGGAAGATCTCCGCCGCCGTAGCCGCGCAGGTCGGATTGAACTTCGACCAGTCAATCGTGCCGCTGCTGTCACCGTCGCACGGGTCGTCGTCACGGTTGAAGGGGGAGTCGTTGGCGCCGATGCTGACGACAATGATGTCCGCATTGGCGAGCGCCTCGCGCCGTTGGACGTCGGTCTGCAGCTCTTCGAGCAAACCGTCGGTCTGCAGCCCATTGGCCTGGGAGAGGTTCCGGAGATCCACGGGGTGGCCGGTTGCCTCGGTGATGCTATGGGCATACCGGACGACGGCGTTGATACAGCCAGGACAGTAGTCCTTCCAGTTGAATAGTAACGAATCGC
The DNA here is from genome assembly GCF_900491745.1 of Candidatus Amarolinea aalborgensis. Lineage (NCBI taxonomy): Bacteria > Bacillati > Chloroflexota > Caldilineae > Caldilineales > Candidatus Amarolineaceae > Candidatus Amarolinea > Candidatus Amarolinea aalborgensis. The sequence goes on from NZ_UETR01000017.1 coordinate 2,605, forward strand.
CAACAGCCACGAGCGACCAGGGCGCCGGCGTTGGCGTAAGTGTTGCGGTGGCCGTTGGGGTAGGTTGTGGTTTAGGCGCTGCCGGTGCGCTACACCCAACCAACAAAGAGAGTGTTAAAACTAATCCAAAGCCAATCCGGTGAAGGATTTTTCTGTCGTCCATAATAGCCTCCTATGGCCTTGGTGCCGCTCCACTCATAAAGAAGCGGGCTAACCGTTTGCGTTTCCCGCTGGCAGGCGCCAATTCCAACGCTACGCGCCCTCCTGGACCTCGATAATCTGGTCTGCGACGAGTCCATGGGCCTCGCGATGCACCGCGTTGGCTGCTTCTTTGTTTGGCGCCTCGACCAGGCAGAAGACTTTGCCCTGGCTTACGTCGTACCAATAATTCAGGTACTTCACACCGTGCTTTGCCTGAGTCTCGAGGTCTTGTGCGTGGGCATTGATGACCGCTTCCGCAGTCAGCCCTTCCACATGTTCGTGAATATCCATATAGAGCGGCATATTCTAGACAATCCCTTCATTAGTGAGTCTTGTATCTCGATACCGAGAGTGATTGATGTCCATGCCGCACCGGCACGGGTTGTTGATCTGTGTTCATCTTACGCCCATTCCCCGCGCGGTGATAGACATAAATTGATCTACTTTTGGGGCAGTTTCACGAAGATAAATTGTAATTGAGGAGAAGGGCGCGCGCGGTCAAGAAGACTGTTTATATTGGAAGTGCTGCGGTTACGCGGACGGCTCGTCCAGCGCAACCCAGCCCTGGCGCAAGGCATGGAGCGCGGCCTGGGTGCGGTTGGTCACGTGCAGCTTTTGGTGGATGGTGCGCAGCCGGTTGATCGCGTCTGAATCTAGCGATCTACCAACCGCCGATCGTTCAGCGCTGTCACGTTTGGCCTTCTTCGCTAAGCTGTAACTGGCACAGACGAAATCCCCAAGCCCGCCATCTGCCGGATGTGGTCATCGAACGCGAAAACCTGCGAAATGCCTAAACGCTTAGCCATCACCAGGATCGAGCAATCGGTATAGCTCCAAGCTTTATCGTCATACCGGCAAAAGGCTTCCCAAGTCGCGGTATCGTCATCGTCGGATAGATTGACATAATGATGTTCTTCTCGCATGACGCGGCCGATCATGATAGAAGCCTTCGGCGAAACCTTGGCTCGAAACCATGTCACTGTCTCATCAAACACCGATTCCAGGATGACCCAACGCATGTTCGAATGCGTCGCTACGTACTGTTGAGCATCCTGGTGGTGCGCTTCCGTTCTCACGAAAAAGGCAATGAGAGCCGATGTATCTGCGATGATCTCGGCCATTAGCCACCTCGGTTAAGCAGATCGTCCACGTGCTCGGCGTAGTTGGTGATTTCGTGGCCCTGCGCATCGCGGCCAACGATATATTGAGGGTCTGGTTCCGACACTTCCAGCGCGCCACAGAGTTGCCAGGTGCGAGTCTGGGTGATGTCGAAATCCGGCTCCTCTGTTTGGGCAAAATGCTCCAGCATCTGCGGGATGATCTGATCCAGAGGCGCAGAGCGGCGCGCTGCTTCATTCACCAGCCATCGGTATAATGCTGGCGATAGATCGAATTGGACACGGTAATCTGGTGTTGACTCGGCTGCTGTTCTGCCCATCGGATCCTGCTCCCTTCTCTTAAATCATCAGGTGAAGTAGCGGCAGGCGCAGTATACTTCAGAATTGACGGCTAGGCAAGCGTGTTTCGCGAACAAGCACCGGACAGGTAACTGCTGTCAATGTTACGAAGAAGGCGCCGCGAACAATGGGAGCAGGTAGAGCGAGGACAATCTCCAGACTGCGGTTACGCGGACAGCTCGTCCAGCGCAACCCAGCCCTGGCGCAGGGCATAGAGCGCGGCCTGGGTGCGGTTGGTCACGTGCAGTTTTTCGTAGATGGTGCGCAGCCGGTTGGCTACGGTGTAGACGGAGTAGTTGAGCGCTTGCGCAATGTCCTGGTTTTCAACGCCCTGGGCGACCAGGCGCAGGATAGCCATCTCGCCCTCTGTCAGCAGCTCGACGGCCGGCAGTTCCGGCATGCCCAGGTGCAACTCGCTGAGCACGCGGGCGGCGATGATGGGGTCCATGAGGTAGTCGCCCCGGTGCACGGCCTCGATGGCCGCAATCAACTCGTGGGCGTCCACGGTCTTGAGCAGATAGCCGCGCGCGCCGGCGCGAATGGCGTCGAGCATGTACTGCTCCTGGCGATACATGGTCAGCGCGATGATGCGAGCCGTGGGGGTCTCGCGCATGATCTGGCGAATGGCCTCCGCTCCGTCTACATCGGGCATCACGATGTCCATCAAGATCACGTCCGGCTGCGTCGTGCGCGCCAGCGCCACCGCCTCAGCGCCGTGCGCCGCTTCGGCCACAACTGTATAGCCCCCAAGCCCTTCGCAAAGTTGGCGCAAGCCCTGGCGCACCAGGGTGTGGTCATCGGCAATCAGGATCCTAATCCGCGGCATGGTTGACCTCTTGGGTGCGCGGCGGCAAGGTGATAACCAACTCCGTGCCCTGGCCGGGCGCGCTGCGGATGTCCAGGGTGCCGCCCAGATCCAGGATGCGTTCGCGCATCTGGCGCAGGCCGAAATGGCCGGCCTGATCGGTCGGGCCAAGCTGGCTGGGGTCGAAGCCGCGGCCGTTGTCGCGCAGCGAGACGGCGACGCCGCCAGCGGCATCTACCGTCAGCCGCACCAGCACCGAACTGGCGCCGGCATGCTGGCCAATGTTGTTCAAGCCTTCTTGCATAATGCGGAACAAGGGCAATTCATAGGCCGAGGAGAGGGCCTCTTGCCGTCCAGATACCTCGAGCCGGGCCGCCAGTTGATTTTGGTCGCCAAAGTCGCCCACCAACTGCGCCAGCGCCGGGAAGAAGCCGAGCGCCTCCAGGTCCACCGGACGTAGGGCGAAAATGGCGCGGCGCAGATCCATGATGGCGGCCATCAGCACGGCTTGCAGCTCGTCCAGCGCAGCGCGCATCCCGGGTGGCGCGCCGTCGGCCAGGTGAGACCACAGAGCCGACTTGAAACGCAGCCCGGCCAGGTTTTGCGCCACGCCGTCGTGAATCTCGTGGGCGATGCGCCGGCGCTCAGCGTCAATGGCTTCGGCCTCAGTGCGGCGCTGCTTTTCCGCGCTAATGTCTTCCACCGTGACGATCATGCGGCCGGCGTCCGTCGCATCGGGTGCGGCGATCACGCGTACGGGAAAGCGCGTACCGTCGCGATGCTGGTTGGTGGTCTCGACCATCACGGTCTGGCCATGCCGGACCTGCTGCATGAGGGCAAGGACTGTTGGCCTGGCATCGTCGGGCACGAGTTGGAGCGCCGGCATGCCCATTAGCTCGGCGGGCGTGTAGCCGTAGACCAGCCCCGCCCGGCGGTTAGCCTCCAGGATCGTCACGGAGCCAGCGGTCAGGTCGGCCACGAAAATGCAGATGGGCACGGACTCGAAGAGGCGGCGGTAGCGCTGCTCGCCAGCCCGACGTGCGCTGTTAGATTGACTACTCACCTTGTTACCATTCCTTCGCCCCTAACCCGGGCAAGCCGGAACCAGAAAGTCAAACCACAAAATTATAGCTGAGTTTACGGCTCTGACCAAGCCAGCAGGTCTTGGCAGGGTGAATGTTCCGTTACGCGGTTGACAAACTGATGCTGCGCGACTAAAATGTACGTACAGGCATTTCAATAACGTACGTTCGTATGTGTTCCATAGGGAGGAAAGATGAAGACGGTATCTGCCACCGAATTACGAGCGAACATCTATCAACTTCTCGATGAGGTATTGCGCAGCGGCCTGCCCATCGAGGTCAAACGGGGAGAGCGAAAATTACGCATTGTGCCGGTCGAGAAGGCAGACAAGTTCCAAAACCTTGTCTATCGGCCGGATGTGATCCAGGGTGATCCCGAAGAACTGGTTACCCTCAGCTGGGAAGCGGAGGTAAGCCTTGATCTACCTTGATACCCACGTCGTTGTCTGGCTCTTCTCAGGGTTGACCGACAAGTTCAGTGCGACAGCGCAAAGGCTGATCAACGACAACGAAATTCGTATCTCACCTGTCGTGCGCTTGGAATTGCAGTACCTGTTTGAAATCCAGCGGATTGCAGAAACGCCAGACAGCGTCGTGACCGACCTGGTTAACCGCATCGGGCTACAGGTCTGCACCAGACCGTTCAATCTCATCGTGACGCAAGCCTTGACATGCACCTGGACGCGTGATCCTTTCGACCGCCTGATCACAGCCAACGCGGCCTTGCACGACAATATCCTCTTGTCAAAGGATCGTAACATCCTCCAGCACTACACGCATGCCAGATGGGCGTAAGTGTCCTTCAGAAACTCGCCCTAGAGGCTCGTTTGGACATTTCCAAATCGAATGGGTAGGACAGGTTTCAGATTCGCGCCTCGACTTCATTGGTGTTGATGACCGTTTCGACGTCGTGAGGCGTCCGGAGTTCACCCTGACCTGCTTTGAAAGCGTTGATCTCTTGGATGCCATCCAGAATTTTCTGTCCGATGTCACGCTTAACCATGTTTGATTTCCTCAGAAATCTTCCTTCGTCGCTGCGGCCGGGGCCGCGCGCTCGACCAGGGCCGCGGCGACGGCCAGGCCAATGTACAGCCAGAGGAGGCTGCTCATGTGCGGATAGGTCAGGTTGAAGAGGTAATGATCGAGCGCGGCGGCCGCGAGCGCGCCGGCCAGCGCGCCGCCCAGGCCCAACAGGACGGCATCGCGCCCGGCTGCCAGGCCGTGGCGCCAGGTGCGCCAGAGGAAGGCAAAGAAACCGGCGATGACGGTGAGGAAAACCAGCAGCCCAGAGAGTCCCATCTCTTCCGCCATCAGCAGATAGGCGCTGCTGACGCCGATGTAAATATCAATGTCCGGCGTGCCGCTGAAGCCTACGCCAAACCAGGGATAGCGGCCGATAAGCAGCAGGGCGTCCTTGTATTCGCCAAAGCGCATCTGCGTCGCCAGGTCTTCGCCGCGCAGCCCGGCCAGCAGGCGCGCCACGTAGGCTTGGGTCTGCGGCAAGAGCAGCAGGAGCGCCGCACCAAGCACCCCCAGAAGGAGCAAGCGGCGGTATTTCAGGCTGGCCAGGATCAGGAGTGAGATGCCCAGGCCCATCAACGCGGAGCGCGAGTAGGTCAGGTAGAGCGCCAACACCTGCACGACGAAAATGGCGCTGATCCACACGCGCGGCAGGAGCGACGAACGGCTGAAAAACTGCGGCGCGGTCAGTCCCGCGGCCAGGATCATCATGCCGCCCAAGACATTGGGGTCCACAGCCAGGCCAATGGCGCGCATGGGATTGTTGGGATCATCTTCGATGTAGCGCAGCGCGCCGTAGCCGCCAGGGTATTTCAAACGCGCCAACGCGTCCAGGATGCGCACGGTCCAGGCGTCGGGGATGACATAGAAGACGACCGCGATCAGCGCGCAAACGCCGCCGCCGATGATCAGGACGCGGGTTAGCCAGTCCACATCCTCGCGGGTGCGAATCTCGTTGACGGCCACAAAAAAGAGCGCAATGCTGATCACCACTTCGATGAACTGGCGCATAATCTGCTGCGTTGGCATCGCGTGCGTGGCGCCCATGACAAAGGTGAACATCGCCAGGGCCAGGAAGAGCAGCACCAGGCCGCCTAACGGCGAAAAGACGAAGGCGCGATCCTGGCCCGTGGCGATGCGCACCAGCCAAACGAAGAAGAGGGCCAGCAGCGCGGCGTCCAGGAAGGTGGGCGTGAAACCGAGTTTGAACGGGAACGCCGCAAACGGTAGAATCCAGATGACGGCGGCGAGGACGATGAAACCCCAACGCGTGCTGCGCAAGACGAGGATGGCGGCGGCCAAGCCAACTGCGCCGGCCAGGGCGTAGGTTGGCCCCAACACGGCCACGTAGAGACCAAGCGCCGCCGCCGCCAGGCCGATCAACCACCAGAGGGTGCGCCGCGTGGCGCGCGGATCGCCTTCCATCAGCGCCGCCGACAGACGGCGCCAATCCCACCATCGCCTCGGCCTGGCGCCCAGCGCGACACCTGGCGCGGCGTCAGGAGGCCAGGAACGCGCGCTCATACCACGTGCACCTTCATCAGATCGGTGGCGCCGGGCTGACTGCCCACGCTGCCGGCCGTGACCACCACTGTGTCGCCCAGGTTGACAAAGCCCTGACGCTGCGCTGCGCGGATGGCGTCGGCCAGCATACGGTCGGTGGTGGTCTCGCGGTCGGCCAGCAAGGGGTAGATGCCCCACGAGAGCATGAGCTGGCGCTGCGTCTGCGCGCTGGGCGTCACCGCGACCACGGGGGCTTGGGGCCGGAAGCGCGCGACCAGCCGCGCCGTGCTGCCAGAAAGGGTCGGGGCGATAATGGCCTTCGCTTTGAGATCGCGCGCGGTCTCGCAGGAAGCATGGGCCACGGCCTGGGCGACGGTCACTTTGACCACCGATTCATCGGTGAAGCGCAGGCTCCAACTCGCGGCCTGTTCAGCCTGCTGAACGATGTGCGCCATCGTCTGCACGGTCGCCACCGGGTATTGACCACTGGCCGTTTCGCCGGAGAGCATCACCGCGTCGGTGCCATCGAAAACCGCATTCGCTACGTCCGAGGCTTCGGCGCGCGTCGGTCGCGGGTTGCGCATCATCGAGTCGAGCATCTGCGTCGCGGTGATGACCGGCTTGCCAGCCTGATTGCACAGGCGAATGATGCGCTTCTGGATCACCGGCACCTCTTCGGTCAACATCTCGATGCCCAGGTCGCCGCGCGCCACCATGATGCCATCCGCATCCGCAATGATCTCCTCGATGGCGATGACCGCCTGGGGCTTCTCGATCTTGGCAATCACCAGCGTGGGTTGATCGAGTGGGTTGGCGGCTCGAATGAGCGCCTTGAGCTCGCGCACTTCGGCGGCGCTGCGCACAAAGGAGAGCGCCACCCAATCCACGCCCTGGCCCAGGGCAAAAGCGAGATCGGCGCGATCCTTGTCCGTGATGGCGGGGATGCTCAGAGAAGCGTCTGGCAGATTCATGCCCTTTTTGGAGGTCAGCAAGCCGCCGGTCAGCACCAGGCAGGTGATCTCCTGGCCAGAGACGCTCCGCACTTCCAGTTCCAGCAGGCCGTCGTCGAGCAGAATGCGCTCGCCCTGGTGGACGACGCCAGGCAGCTCGGCGTACTGAATCGGCACCAGGCCGGCCTGGCCGATCAGCGGCGCTGTCGTAAGTACGACGGTCTTGCCTGCCTCCAGCAGCAGGCCGGCGCCCATCTCGCCCACGCGCAGCTTGGGGCCTTGCAGATCGGCCAGCAGCGCCACCGGCTTGCCGGCCGCTGACGCCGCGGCGCGCACGCGCGCGATGGTATCTGCGTGGAAGGCATGATCGCCGTGCGAAAAATTGAGCCGCGCCACGTCCATGCCGGCGGCGATCAGACTGTTCAACACATCTGGTTCGCGGCTGGCCGGGCCAATGGTGCAAATGATCTTTGTGCGCAGACGGGCTTGGTTCATTGGTAAATCATCTCCCTTGGTGGATCGAGATCGGTGTCATCCAGGCTGAGGAGGGCTGGTTCCTCAGATTGTGGGGGCATGGGCGGCGCCGCGGATTCGGTGGCGGCTTCGATGGCGGCCATGATTGTACGCGTCACCGCTTTGACGACCCGCGGCAACGGTCGCTCGCTGTGACGCTTGGCAAAATGAGTGAGCGCCGTCAGCAGGTCAATGTCAACCCCATAGCGTTCGCGCAGGCGATCGCGATGATAGGTAATCCAGAGATAGAGGTCGGCCTCGGTGCGCTTGGGGAATTCTCTCAGAATATCGCTATCGCGAATCACCTGCACATTGGGCAGATAGACATGGTCATACCAGCTTTCCACCGCCTCTTGATAGGGCACATCGCGCTGATGTTGCAGCCCCAAGTAATAGTGGTGGACGTGAATGTGCTCCAGGAGTTGTTGATAGCGGCCTGGCTCGGTCAGCTCGATGTGCGCATCAGGCCGCAGGGTGTTGAGGTCAGTCTGATCGAGAAAATGAGCGTACTCGATCTTGATGATCATTTCGTCAGGCTGCACCGTGGGAGGCAGCTCAACCGGCACATCAATCACCGTGACCCACGCTTCGATATGACTCAGGCCGTTGGCGCGCGCCACCGACACGCGGTGATTGCCGTCACGCACAAAGTAGACTTCGCCCAGTTGGTAGACCTCGATCGGCGGCAAGTCTTCCAGGCGGTTGAGGGCCATGTCAATCCGCTTCCAGCGCTCGGCATTGGCGCCGCTGAGGGGAACGAAGTAGCGGTCGAAGTCGCGGTAGCGCCCCACGCTGCCGACGATTCGGTCCAGCCGAATCATCTGGGTGTCGCGCATCTTGATCTGCCCACGGGCCAGCAGCAGGTCTTTTACTTCATCGTAAGACATCAGACGATCTGACTTGCCCGTCAACGAATTGAGAATTTGACGGACAAGCGCCTGACCCTGCACGCGATGGAAGCGTTCATACGCGGCATTGGAGGAATAAAGGGCATTACTTGCCATACGTGCATTCCATTAAAAACGGGAGCCAGCCTATGGCGCTGCCCCCGTTGCATTACCTTCAGATTTTGCACCGCCCGACCCAGGCCTGCGTCCGACCACTGGACAGCAACGACAAGCGGTCGAGTGGTAGACGGATGGCTGAGTGCGATGATTGGTCGCGCGTGGCGGCGCAAGTAGTTTAGCACACATCAGAATGGTTGTCTAGCCAGAAGATCAATCAAATGGCGAATGGATCCGCCGCGTTGCTCATGAGTTGGTCAAGGATGCGCAGTTCGCGGCGCTGAATGGTCTGCAGAAAATAGTCCGCGCCTTGCATGTGCTTGAACGCAGCAAAACCCTGCTCAAGGAAATCCTGCAGCTCAATCCAGCCCGCGCGATAAGCCGGTCCGTGCGCCAGGCGTAAAGTTAGCGTAATGAAAGGCAGTCGCGTCAGGCGATCAATGCCGCGGCCCACCTCGCCAATTAGTTCAATCTGATAACGACGGATGTCCAGGTTGTCGCACAACTGGTAGCCCCTGGCGTACTGCTGCGGGGTCAAGGAGTTGGTGACGCCCAGTTGATTCACCAGCACGTCCAGCAGTTGGGCATCCAGCGCGCGCGTCAGGTTGTTCAGCTCGATGGTCAGCGTGAGCGTGTGCAGCATGCGCTCGGGTAGGAAACGCAGCATGAAGTTGTGCATGCGCTCCACGTCCTGGTCTCGTTGGCTGAAATCGCGTGGGGCGTAGATGTGATCGAGAAAAAAACGACAGCCCGGACCGTAACGATCGCTGGCGAGCAGATCAGCATGTGTGCGCGCCAGGCGCTGCGATTGCCAGGCGCGGAAGAAAACCTCAGACGGGGGCAGCGCCGCTCGCGACAGCGATTGGTGAACAGACTGCTGATGCCGGTGTAACTGCATAAGCAGGCGAACAGCATCGGTTGGCTTGGGTGTTTCATTCATAGCTTGCCGATTATACAACAATGAGGGCCGTATGAGACAAAAGTCGCTGCCTTGCGCGCGCCTTCCGCCTATACTTGTGTCTGAAAGCACAAGTGAGGCCAGTTCAAGATGAAACCTAACGTCGGACTGCCAAGAATGGATGCCCTTCCCCTCCCCAGGATCATCGAGGAGAAATGTACAGGCTGCGGCCGCTGCGTCGCAGCCTGCCCCACCGACGCCCTCGCACAGGTGAACCAGGTTGCGCAGCTTATCCGGCCAGACGATTGTACTTATTGCACGATCTGCCAGGATTTGTGCCCCGAAGATGCCATTGAACTGCCTTTCTTGATTGTCTTTGCTTAAAGCGTTCGGTTTGAACCGGTGTCTGCCTGGTGCAGGCTGTGGCCCGTAGCCTGCAAGCCTGTGCCAGGCAGCCCGCAGTGCCAAAACCTATTTTTCTCGTTTGTCTGCTCTTGGAAAGGAGGACGTGAGTCCATGAAGCGCACAGTGTACGTTGTCCTGCTCATCACCCTGCTCGTGTTGACCGGTTGTAATCGGGCGCAGCAAACCCCCACGCCACAGGCGTCGCTGCCTGCCGACGCCGGTCTGCCCCAAAGCGCCGCCGCCATCGCCGCGGAGCGAGGCCTGACCCCAGACGATGTCGCGGCCGCCCTGAAGACCTATGTGCCAACCGGCAAGTATGATGATTACGTCATGTTTGCCTCGGGCGGCCAAAGCGGTCAGATTCTAGTCATTGGCCTGCCTTCGATGCGCATCCTGAAGCTAATCGCTGTTTTCACACCTGAATCGTGGCAAGGCTGGGGCTACGGCTCGAACGAATCTGAAGAGGTGCTCAACGGCGGCAACGTCGGACCTAACAAGATTCGCTGGGGCGACACGCACCATCCGGCCCTCAGTGAGACCGCGGCCGAGTACGACGGCAATTTCCTCTTCATCAATGACAAAGCCAATGCGCGTATCGCCGTGATTGACCTGCGCGATTTTGAAACCAAGCAGATCATCAAGAACCCGAATGCCATCAACGATCATGGCGGCAGCTTCGTCACCCCAAACACCGAGTATGTCGTCGAAGGCCCGCAGTATGCAGCGCCCATTGGCTTCAGCTATGCTGCAATTGATGAATACAAGGACAAGTATCGCGGCCTGATTTCCTTCTGGAAGTTCGACAAGGAAAAGGGCCGCATTGACATGGCCGCCTCGTTCCAGATCGAGCTGCCGCCGTACTGGCAAGACCTGTGTGACGCTGGCAAGCTGGAGAGCGATGGCTGGGTCTTCTGCAATTCGTTCAACACGGAATTGGCCACCGGCGCCGGGCCAGATGGCAAAGGCCCGCAGTTCGAAGCGGGCGTGTCCAAGAATGACATGGACTACCTGCATATCATCAATTGGAAGAAGGCCGAAGAGGTCTACAAGGCCGGTAAGGTTGAAAAGATCAACGGCATTGATGTGATCCGTATGCAGACCGCGATTGATGAAGGGCTGCTCTACTTCGCGCCCGAGCCGAAAAGCCCGCACGGCGTGGATGTGACGCCGAGAGGCGATTACATCACCATCGGCGGCAAGCTCGATCCGCACGTCAGCGTCTACAGCATCGCGAAGATCAAGGCTGCCATCGCGGCCGGCCCGACCGAGAAGGACGCCTACGGCGTGCCGGTGCTGAAATTCGACGATGTCCTGCAGGCGCAGGTGGAACTGGGCCTCGGCCCCCTGCACACCGTCTATGACGACCAGGGCTATGCCTACACCAGCCTCTTCCTCGACAGCGCCGTCGCGCGCTGGAGCCTGGGCGAGCCGTATCGCAAGGACGGCTGGAAGCTGGAAGGCAAGCTGCCTGTGCACTACAACATCGGTCACATCGCGGCAGCCGAAGGCGACACCGCATCGCCCGATGGCAAGTACGTCGTGGCGCTCAACAAGTGGTCCGTAGATCGCTTCGTCAATGTAGGCCCGCTGCTGCCGCAGAACTTTCAGTTGATAGACATCAGCCAGCCGGGCGACAAGATGCAGCTGCTGTATGACATGCCAGTGGGCATGGCCGAGCCGCATTACGCCCAGATCATCAAGGCCGACAAGCTGCACGCCTGGGAGGTCTACCCTGAAGTCGGTTTCAACACCATCGCGATGGCCAAAGACGCGAACGCAGTGGAGGCCGGCCAAGAGCGCGTGGTGCGCAACGGCAACCAGGTCGAAATCTGGATGACCGTGGTGCGCAGTCACTTCACGCCGGACCGCGTCGAGCTGCAGAAGGGCGATCATGTGATCTGGCACCTGACCAGCATCGAGCGCGCCCGCGATGCCACGCACGGCTTTGCCCTCTCCGGCTATAATATCAATCTGAGCCTGGAGCCAGGCGAATCGAACACCATTGAGTTCGACGCTAACCTGCCGGGCACCTTCACCTGGTACTGCACCGAGTTCTGCTCGGCCCTGCACCTGGAGATGTTGGGCTACATGCTCGTCAAACCGTAAAATTGCCCTTCACGACTGCCCTGCTGCGTGATGCGGTCGCTGCCGCATCACGCAGCCCCCCGCCCCGCCCGACGCCATGCGACATCGGGAAGTTCACCACAGAAAGGGTTGGCGAAAAAGAGAAATAATGACAAACCAAGCCAAGCAGCCGATGACAAGCCCATCCAATACGCCTTTACCCCGCATGGTCAATCCCAACACGTATGTCATGCCCACCGTCATGTTCATGTTGGCGGCCATGCTGGTCGTAGTTTCAATCTTTCTGCCCTATTGGACGATGACGCTTCATGCTCCGCAGTACCCGAAGGGGCTGACGGTGCAACTGTATGTCAACCGCGTGGGCGGCGACGCCAAGGAAATTGACGGCCTGAACCACTACATCGGCATGCCCAAGATGGAAGAGGCCGCAGCGTTCGAGCGTTCATTCTCCGTGATCGCCATTGTCGCGCTCGCGCTGCTGCTGATTGCGGCCATCTTCATTCACAACCAGTGGGCGGCTCTGCTGGCGCTGCCGGTCATCGCCTATCCGCTGATTTTCCTGGCCGACCTCTTCTTCTGGCTCTACAGCTTCGGTCACAACCTGGATCCGGCAGCGCCGCTTTCGAGCAGCATTAAGCCGTTTACCCCCACGCTGTTGGGCACTGGCGTCGTCGGTCAGTTCAAGACGACGGCCATGGTGGATACCGGCTTCTACCTGGCAATTGCGGCATCCGCGATCATTCTGGTTGGCCTGTGGCTGCACCGCGCAGCCTACAAACCCCTGCTCGACGCCGAAAAGCGCGCCCACGCGCCGACCAGCAACTAAGGCGCGTTCGTTTGGAAATCGAACCATGTATCTGTTCCTGGCTGTCCTACTGACCATCGTCCAGCCCCGCGCGCTGACCAGCACGATCACCGTCGCGCCCCACGGCGCGGTGACCAGCATCGGCGCGGCTATTGCCCAGGCCCTGCCAGGCGATACCATCGAGGTGCAGGCTGGCGTCTACCCGGAACATGTCGTGATTGACAAACCGTTGACCGTGATCGGCGTAGACAATCCGGTGATTGACGGCGGCGGCGACGGCATTATCGTCCTCATCACCGCGCCCGGGGTCACGCTGCGCGGTTTCACCGTGCGCAACAGCGGGCGTGTACTCGAACACGAAGATGGCGGCATCGAGAGCCGCGCCGAGCGGACGGTCATCGAAGGCAATCACCTGGAAAATGTTCTCTTTGGCATCTACCTGAACAACGCCGCAGGCGGCATCGTGCGCGGCAACGTCGTGCGCGGCATGGATCTGCCCTCGGCCCATCGCGGCGACCTGATTCGTTTTTGGTACAGTCACGACAGCCTGCTGGAAGACAACACGATTGAGAACGGTCGTGACGCAGTGATTTGGTTCTCCAGCGACGTCACGATTCGCAACAACGTGATTCGCGACGGCCGTTATGGCTTGCACTTCATGTTCTGCGACAACAACACGCTGATTGGCAACCGCATGGAAGGAAATTCAGTCGCCATCTACCTCATGAACAGCAAGAACCTCAAGGTCATCGGCAACACCATGGCGCGCAGCCGCGGCCCGAGCGGTTATGGCCTGGGGCTAAAGGATATGGACGGCGTGCTGGCGGAAGGCAACCGCTTCCTGGACAACCGGGTCGCCGTCTACCTGGACAGCCCACCCACCGCCAGCGGTCTGACCGACCAGTTTCACCTCAACCTGTTTGCCCACAACGACATCGGCCTCTTGTTTCTGCCGCATGTGCGCGGCGCTCAGCTGTGGGACAACATTTTTTGGGAAAACGCCGAGCAGGTGGCGATTCAAGGCGGCGGCGAGTTGAAGGGAAATCTGTGGCAGAAGGATGGCCGCGGCAACTACTGGAGCGATTACACCGGTTTCGACGCCAACGAAGATGGCATCGGCGATCTTGCCTATAAATCCACGAGCCTGTTCGAGAACCTGATGGATCGCTATCCGGGCCTGCGCCTGTTCAATCTCAGCCCGGCGTCTGACGCCGTTGACCTGGCCGCGCGTGCCTTCCCCATCACGCAGCCGCGGCCCAAGATGACCGACGCCAACCCGCTGATGACCCCGCCGGCTATCCCCGCCGGCCCTGGGCTGGCGCGTCCGGCGCAAGGGCCTGCGCTCGCCGCGGCGCTGGGGCTGTTGGCCCTGGCCATCCTCATTCTAGCCAGCACACAACCCCACGATGAAATTCGCCGCCGGCTGTCCTCGTTCCGGCATAGGCAGGTAACAGCATGAAAACGTCACGCGCAACCCCATCTAACTCTGTCGCCATGATTGAGGTTGCCGGTCTGCACAAGCGGTTCGGCAAAGTCACGGTGGTCGCCGATCTTAGTTTCGAGGTGGCGGCCGGAGAGGCGCTGGCCCTGTGGGGCGCGAACGGCGCCGGCAAGACGACGGCCATCAAATGCCTGTTGGGTCTGCTCGACTACGAGGGCCGCATCGGCATCAACGGCCTGGATGCCCGGCGCCACGGGCGTGACGCGCGCCGCCAACTGGGCTATGTGCCGCAGGAATTGGCCTTCTACGACGATCTGACCACCCTGGCTACGGCGCAGTTCTATGGCCGCCTCAAGCATGTGCCGTCCACACGGCCGCACGCAGTGCTGACCCAGGTTGGCCTGGCCGATCATGCTGGCAAGCCGGTCAGCGCGCTCTCGGGCGGCATGAAACAGCGCCTGGCCCTGGCCCTGGCCCTGCTGGCGGATCCGCCCGTGCTCGTGCTTGATGAGCCAACCTCCAACCTGGACACCGTGGCGCGCGATCAGTTTTTGCAGCTGCTGGGCGAGGTCAAGACCTCTGGCAAGACGATCCTCTTCACCTCGCACCGCCTGGAAGAAGTGGAAACCCTGGCCGACCGCGCGCTGGTGCTGGAGAAAGGCCAACTGATCGCCCAAGTGCCCGCAGCCAATCTGGCCGTAACCGTCGGCCTCAAGAGTCGGGTCAAGCTCTATCTGCCCGATGCTGCGCTCGACGCCGCGCTGGCGATCCTGCAGCGGGATGGGTTCACTGCCTCGCGCAACGGCACGGGCATCTACGTAGACGTACAGCCGGGGCACAAGGCGCAGCCGATCCAGGCGCTGGCCGCAGCCCAGATCACGGTGCGCGATTTTGAAGTGGTGTGAGGCAAGATCATGGATTTTCGCAATGTGGCAACGCTCCTGCAAAAAGAACTGCGCGACTCGCTGCGCAACCGCTGGTTTGTGCTCTACACTGTGGCCTTCACCGTTCTGGCGCTGGGACTTTCGTTCCTGGCCCTATCTGGCGCAGGCGTGGTGGGGTTTGCCGGTTTCGGACGCACGGCCGCCAGCCTGATCAACCTCGTGCTCCTGATCGTGCCGCTCATGGCGTTGACCGTCGGCGCGCAGAGCCTGGCGGCGGAGTCCGAGCGGGGCACCCTGAGCTACCTGTTAGCGCAGCCCATTACACGGCTGGAAGTCTTCTTGGGCAAGTACCTGGGATTGGCCCTGGCTATCCTGGCCGCGCTGACGTTGGGATTCGGCATTTCCGGCCTGGTCATGGCCGCCAACGGCATGGCCTACGCCGATACGTACCTGGCCCTGGTCGGCCTGGCGTTTTTGTTGGCGTTGACGATGCTGAGCGTCGGCTTCGTCATCTCCGCCTTTGCCCACAAAGCTGGCATCGCCATCGGCATCTCACTCTTCCTCTGGTTGACCTTCGTCTTCCTGGGCGACCTGGGCATGATGGGGACAGCGGTTTCGATGCGGTTGAAGATTGCCGATTTGTTCCTGCTGGCCAGCGCCAACCCGCTGCAGGTGTTCAAGATGGCCTCCATCCTCAGCATCAACGCCACGCTGGATGTGCTAGGGCCTGCTGGGCTTTACGCCCTGCAGACCTATGGCAGCAATCTGCTGTGGATATTCCTGGCGGTGCTCGTGGTCTGGGTGCTGGCGCCCCTCGGCCTGGCGTACGCACGCTTTCGGCAGCGGGGAGATTTTTAGGTTGAGGACAAAGTACAAAGTGCGTAGGGGCGAACGCTGAATGAGGAAAGCTAAACGCTGATATCGAACAGTGTGCAGAGTGCGTAGTCGAGTCTCGGATTAGTGAACGCTGATGGTGAAGAGCGATGGCCGGCTCGCCGTGGAAAAAGAACCGTAAAAATGCGGAGAAAGGTGAAGAACAAAAAATGAAGACGCGTGTGATTCTCTTCGTAACCGTTGTGCTGGCGCTCGTGCTGGCAGGCTGCAGCCGGGGGCAAACCGAAATCAAGCCGCCGACTGTCCGCCTGGGCGAAGATAAGTGCGCTGACTGCGATATGATCATCAACGATATGCGCTTTGCCTGCGCTGCCATGCGTGAAGTGAGCGCCAATGACTATGAAAGCCTGCTCTTCGATGATATTGGCGACCTGGTGCGCTACCTGGCGAAACACAGCGATCAGAAATTCGTGGCGACTTATGTCCACGATTATGAAACGCAGGCCTGGATCGAGGCCGACAAGGCCGCCTATGTGAGCAGCAAGGAGCTGAAGACGCCGATGGCGTCCGGCCTGCTGGCGGTCAACAGCGCGAGCGCGGCCCAGGCCCTGGCCGCCAAAATGAACGGCGCGGTCATGGATTGGGCGGCGGTCAAGGCGCAAGCAGGCGGCATGGGCATGCCCGGCGGCAAGATGCAGGGGCAAGCGACGCCAGCCAGCCAGTAGAAGGGCTGCTGTGGCGGCCGGAGCAGCGATTGTGCAGCCGTTGCGCAGTGCGTCACAAGCCATGCCGCGATTGACGAAAAGCGCCTTTTGTAGTATGCTTGGGTTCAGCCACGTCAGCCACAAAGCCTTCCGTACGACTGACGGGGTGGTTGATCATCACGTAAGAAAATCGGAGGAGATCAAATCGTATGCGTAAATTCTGGTTGTTTGCGGTATTAGTTGTTGTCGTCCTGGCTCTCGTCGCCTGTGGGGGCGGCGCGGCAACTCCCGCTCCGGCCAAAGCCACCGAAGCCCCGAAGCCTGCTGATACGACGATGAAGGGCGACGCTGTCGCCGGCAAGAAACTCTATGACACGGCGTGTGTCGCGTGCCATGGTCCCGATGCCGTAGGCGTGCAGGGACTCGGCAAGTCGTGGGTCACTTCGACTTTCATCAAGTCAGAGACCGATGCCCAGATTCTGGAATTCGTCAAGAAGGGGCGTCCCGCGAGTGATCCGGCCAACACCACCGGCGTTGACATGCCTGCGAAGGGCGGCAACCCGGCGCTGACCGATCAGGACCTGACCAACATCATCGCGTACATGCGCACCGTCAACAAGCCATAACGGCTCCACGTTTCAGCCAACGAAAAGCTGGCTGGAAACGGCAGATTTGAAGCAAAGAAGGCCGGGGGTGAAAGTCACCCCCGGCCTTCTTGCGTCCCGGCGCCGCACGAGCAAGGATGGTTGGGCGAGCTGACCGGACGGCGCTGTCGCGTAAGCCGCTGGTCTGCCGTGGCTGGCGCGCCGGAGCATGACCGGCCGCAAACGGCGTTGTCACGCCGGAGTCGTGACCTATCACCCTGGCGAGCGGGGCAAGACCGACATGACAAAAGTCGCAGACCCCAGCGTGGCATGGCGCGATAGTTTGAGCGAGGGCCGGCCCTCATCAATCGCTAAAGGACACGATTTTCCATGCCGACATTTACCCGTTGGTGCATCAAGACCGCTTTTCTTTACTTCACTGTGGCGGTCTTGATCTTCGCCGCCCTGCTCTGGTCGCAGGTGCTCACGCTGCCGCCGTATGTGGCGGCGCTGCGCCCCGTGGCCTATCATCTGCTGATGGTGGGCTGGGCAAGCCAGTTGATCTTTGGAGTGGTCTTTTGGATGTTTCCGCGCCTCAGCAAGGAACGGCCGCGGGGCAATGAGCGGGCCGCCTGGTACGTCTACGGGGCGCTGAATCTGGGTCTCCTGCTGCGCCTGCTGGCGGAGCCGCTGCAGACGCGCAGCCCGGCGCCGATCTGGGGTTGGCTGCTCGTCGCATCAGGCCTACTACAAGTCAGTGCAGGCTGGGTGTTCGTCTGGAACTCATGGTCACGCGTCAAGCCGCTGGGCAGCGCGGCAGGAGGTAAGTGATGCCGACCCTGTCCCGCTGGTTCGTGCGCACCTCATTCGTTTACCTGGCGGCTGGGTTCACGTTAGGCGGATTGATCTTGCTCCAGAAGGGGCTAGGCATCCTGCCCGGCGTTTGGGTCTGGCTGCCGGTGCACGTCTTCTTCGTGCTCTTCGGTTGGATCCTCCAGTTCACTCTGGGCATGGCCTACTGGATTCTGCCGCGCTGGGGCGTCATCGAGGGCCGCAACCGGGGCAATGACCGGCTGCCGCGTCTCAGTTACATTGGTTGGAACGGCGGGCTGCTGTGCCTGCTGCTGGGGCCGTGGCTGCGCGGCGCCTGGTTGTCCCAGGCTGCTGCGTGGTTCAACGGCGTTGGGGGAACACTCCTCGTTATGGCCACGGTGCTTTTCTTGGCTCACAGCTGGCCGCGAGTCAAGCCATTCTTGACGTGAGCAGCGCGATGCGCGGCGTAGACTTGGGTGTCCCATTCCAGACTAGACAGGCTTTCGTAGTACAATGGCGCCACGCATTCAAGCACGAATAGGTAGGAGGACAGCATGGCGACTAGATCAACGGCTCATTCCATTGATGAGTACATTTCAGGATTTCCGCCCAAGACTCAGCAGGTGCTGGAGGAGCTGCGCGCGCTCATCAAGGCATCAGCACCCGCCGCGACAGAGACGATTAGCTACGCGATCCCCACGTTCGATCTGAACGGGAAACACCTGGTCCACTTCGCTGGCTATGAGCGGCACGTCGGGCTTTATCCGGCGCCAAGTGGGCTTGAGGCGTTCAAGGAAGACCTGAAGCCTTACAAGCAGGGGAAGGGTTCAGTGCAGTTTCCACTCGACCAACCATTGCCCACGGATTTGATTCGCCGGATCGTCGAATTCCGGGTCGCGCAGAACACTGGCAAGGCCTAGACCTAGGGCCGCGGTCAACGAATGTCTGGAGGCTCATCATGAATGGCGCGGGCAGGGCTTGCGACCACAGGCTGGCCTGGTATCAATTCGTAGCCGGTGATTTGGTGGCCGTGATCGGGAATCCAAATAAACTGGCCGCCTTCGAAGCGTTGGTCGCTCCACTGGCGCCTGAATCCCTCGAGGCCGCTTAAGCCGCGCTGGCCTCAGCCTGCGGCGGCGCGGTCAGTACGCGCGGCAAAGCCGCCAGGGCTACGGCCAGCGCGATGAGCTGCTCGGCACGGAACCCGCCGGCCAGGAGCAAGCTGTCGCCGCGGAAGGCGTCGCACAGCAGGCGGCTGAGCGCGTAGAGGAAAAGGGCCAGCCAGGCGCGCTGGCCCGGCCAGGTCGCTGGTCGTCGCAGCACCGCCAGAAGCGCCAGCAGTCCCGCGCCCAGTTGATAAAGCTGCACGGGATGGCGCCGCGCCCCCCATAGGTCCACCGCCCACGGCAGCGTCGAAGGCGCGCCATAGGCATCGCCAGCTAAGAAATCGGCCAGGCTCAAGATCGTCAGCCCAAGCAGGATGCCTGGCGCGAGCGCATCCAGCACCGTCAACAGCGGCAGACGCAGGCGCCGGGCGTAGAGCCATCCCGCCAGCAGGCCGATGAGCAGACCGGGCGTCCAGGCCAGGGTGCCTGGACGCAGCGAGATAATGGCGAGCGGGTCTTGCTGATAGGCCGACCAGAACTGTACGACGTAGACCAGACGGCCGCCAATCAGCGTTGCGATGGCGCTAACAAAGCCCAGGTTCCAGAGGTGATCGCCATCCAGGCCGCGAGCGCGTGCCAGGTGTGCGGCCAACCACAGCGCCGCGTACAGCGCCGCCAGCGCCAGCAGAGGCTTGACCGGCAGGCTGACGCCGGCAATCAGAATGGTTCGCAGCACGGTCGTTGTCCCTACTTCAGCAGACTTTCCATCTTACTTGCCAGCAAGGCCTGGCTCATAGGCCCGCCGATGATGATCTCGCGGATCACGCCCTCGCGATCTATGAAGAAGGTCGTGGGCAGCGAACGTACGCGGTAGAGTTGGCTAACCGCCGCGTCGCGGTCGAGCAGCACGGGAAAATCCAGCCCGAGCGTCTGCATGAACCCGGCTACCTGGTTCGCCTCTTCAGCCTGGTTGACGCCCAGCACGCGCACGCCCTGGTCGCCATACGCCTGCGCGGCCGCCTGCAAGGCCGGCATTTCGGCGCGACAGGGAGGACACCACGTGGCCCAGAAATTGAGCACCACAGGCTGCCCATGCCAGTCCGCCAACCGCACGCTCTGGCCGTCCAGGCGGCTGAGGCTGAAGTCCGGCGCAGGGAAGCCGACCTGCGGGCTGGGCGGACGCTGGCCCGGTGGGCCAAACAGGGTTGCATCTTGCACCCGCGTCGCATTGATCCAGACCAGACCGGCAATGAGCAGCAGCAGCCAGGTGAGCCGCGCGGCTTTCATGATGATCCCTGGGCGACGACAAAGGCCACGGCGTACGCAGCGGTGTGTGACAGGCTGATCGCCCACTGCTGCAAACCCAGGCGCTCGGCCTGCGCGCGCGCGGCGCCGTGCAGGGCCACGGTGGGCTGGCCGTGCGGCGTGCGCACAATCTCGATCTCGGTCCACTGCAGACCGTCCCAGCCAGTGCCAAGCGCCTTGCTAACCGCCTCCTTGCCCGCCCAGCGCGCGGCCAGGGATGTGGCCTGACCCTGGCAGTCGGCCGCTTCCCGGGCGGTATACACCCGCGCCAGGAAGCGCGCCGCATGCCGATCAAGCACCGCCTGTACGCGCGCAACCTCGATCAGATCAACACCAATGGCCAGGGTCATAGGAGTCTACGTCCTGTTCAGCCGCGATCATGCGGCTGCGGGTGGGCCGGCAATGCCGAGCGCATAATTGGCCGGGTCCAGGAAACGATGCACCGCCGCCTGCAACTGCGCGGCCGTCAGCTCTTTGATGAAGGTGGGGTAGTGATCGAGGAAATCAAGCCCCAGGTTGAAGCGCTCCATGTCGGAAATGGTGTCGGCCACACCCTGGTTCGTTTCCAATCGCAGGGGCAAGATGCCGGTCATGAAGGCTTGCGAGTCGGCCAGTTCGTCTTCCGGGATCAGCTCGTCGCGCAAGCGCACGATTTCCTCCAGCACGCTGCTGATCGTGCGCTCGACGTTTGCCGGGTTGACGCCGGCCACCGCCATCCATGAGCCCGGGCCTTCACCAGACTCCACGGCGCTGTACGCGTAGTAGGCCAGGCCCTGCTTTTCGCGCACGTTCTCACCCAGACGACCCATCATGCCGAAACGCCCCAAGATGGTGTTCGCCAACGCCGCCGCGTAGTAATCGGGGTCGTTGCGTTCCGGCCCCAACCAGCCCAACACGATGTCCGTCTGCGTCTTGCCGGCAATGGCTACCCGACGCTCAACAATGCCGTTGGGCGCCGCGACGGGCGGCAGCGCCGCGCTGACCGTCGGGCGCTCCCAATTCCCCAGCAGTTGCTCAAGCTGCGCCAGCAGGCTGTCTGTCTGCACATCTCCCACGATGACGAGGGCGCCGTCGGCCGGGCTATAGGTGCGATGGTAGAAATCGAGCATGTTCTGTCGCGTCAGGCCAAGCACGGTTTCACGTTCGCCGGATAGGCTGCGGCCGTACGGATGATCCGCGCCGTAGAGCAGTTGGCGGAAGGTGAGGGACGCCATGCTGCGCGTATCATTGTCGCGCTCCTGAAGACCCGTCAGGATCTGTCCGCGCACCTTCTCCACGTGTTCTTCAGGGAACGTGGGATGGCGGAGGATGTCGGTCATGATATCCAACAGCAAAGGCAGGTCCTCGCGCAGGCATTTGCCGTTGAAATCGGTGATGTGGCGTCCACTGCCGACGCCAAACGATGCGCCTACAGCTTCAAGCGTCTCGTTGATGTCGGCAAAGGAGCGGTTGGCCGTGCCGCGGCGCAGCATGGAGGCCGTGAAGCTGGCCAGGCCGCTCTGGGCCGGCGTTTCCAACAGAGAGCCGCCGCGCAGATAGCCGCTGACGACCACCGAAGGATTGGTATGATTTTCATGCACCAGCACGATCAGCCCATTGCTCAAGCGCTGCCGGGTGATGGAAGTTGAATCAGGGACAGCCAGTTTGTTCATAAGACTCGCTCTTGGTTTCTTGTATCAGTTACTCATGCTCCGGGGGCACAACCGTGAATGATAACAGGCAATTCGTAGCGATCCGTGTTCATTCGCGGCCTGTTTGTATGTCAGGACAATTCCTCCGGCAAGAAGATGCCGATCGTGCGCTGATCTGCGCCCAGATAGGTCGCGGCGACGCGCTGCACGTCTGCCGGGGTGACAGCCGCCAGGCGTTCCAGGTAAGAATCGAGCCATGCCTGGGATGCGACCACTTCGCTGAAACCGAGCCAGTAAGCCTGGTCGGTGACGCTTTCCGCGCCATAGACGAACTCGGCCTGCGTTTGCTTGATCGCTTTGGCCACTTCGGCCTCGCTTACCGGCGCATCCACCATGCGCTGCACTTCGACCAGCAACGCAGCTTCCACCGCCTCTGGTTCGGCGGGCGCTTGCACGGTGACGTTGAGCATGTACAGGAACGGCGCCACCGTCGGCGCCAACTGCGTACCCACATCGGCCGCCAGGCCCGTTTCCACCAGCGCGCGATAGAGCCGCGAGCTGCGGCTCGGTTCAGCATCGGCAAACATGCCCATCGCGCTGGCGCCGCCCAGGATGGTATCCATGACCACTAACGGGAAATGATCAGGGTGGGTGGCAGCCGGCACATGATAGGCAGCGGCCAGGTAAACGGTGTCGCCTGGTCCGCGGCGAATCACGCGGCGCTCACCGGCCTGCGGCGGCTCCACGCTGCGCTCCGGGGGCAGCGCCGGCCCAGCCTCGATCTGGCCGAAGTACGCGGTGATTTTCTCGATGACTTCTGGCCCGTCGAACGGGCCGACCGCCACGACGATGACATTGCGCGGGGTGTAGTGCCGCCGATAGTGGTTGAAGAGGTCGTCGCGCGTCATCTGCTCCAGGTCGCACTGCCAGCCAATCGTGCCGTGATGATAACCGTGCACTTTGAAGGCCGCAGCCCTGATTTCCTCGTCGAGCAGGAACAACGGCTCATTTTCCGCGCCCTGTCGTTCGGAGATGATGACGGTGCGCTCGCTCTCAACCTCAGCCGGGTCAAAACGGCTGTTGACCAGGCGATCGGCTTCGATCTGCAAGGCCAGCTCAAAATGCTCCGCGGGCACGGTCTGGTAGTAGGTGGTAAAGTCAATCCAGGTCATGGCATTGCGCACGCCGCCGACGCGCGCCACCTGGCGATCGGCCTCGCCTGGTGGGAAGGCTTCCGTGCCCTTGAAGAGCATGTGCTCCACCCAGTGTGAGGCGCCGGTGATGCCTGGCACCTCGAGCCGGCTGCCGACGCGGTACCACAGCCAGATACTGGCGACGGGCGCGGTAAGCACGGGTTTGACCAGGATGGTCAGTCCATTTGCCAAAGTGGTGCGTTGAAGGTTTTGTGTGAACATCAGTGCGCCGCCTGGCGAGGCAGGTAATGCCCCACGGTGCACTGGTCGCGCCGCAGGTAATGAGCTGCCACGCGACGCACATCGTCCACGGCGACCTGGCTGACCTGATCCAGATAGCTACTGAGCCAGGCCGGCGAGGCCACAACCGCGCTGAAGCCCAGCCAGTAGGCCTGCTGCGTGATGCTCTCGCTGCCGTAGACGAACTGGGCGCGTGTCTGTTTGATCGCTTTTTCCACTTCCTGGCTTGTGAAACGGCCGGCTGCGGCCGCGTCCACAACCTCCCACAGGGCGGCTTCCACGGCGTCAGCGGCTTGTCCGGCGCGTACGGTGGCGTAAAAGCTGAACAGGTGCGGGTCCAGGCTGGGCCGGATGTAGGAACCAGCGCTGGCCGCCAGACCGGACTCCACCAGGCGGCGATAGATGCGCGCGCTGCGCCCCATCGCCTCGCCGCCAAAAGCGCCGGGTGACTTCGCGCCGCTCAGAATGGCATCGAGCACCGTCAAGGCGAAGAAATCAGGGTGCAGCGCGGTAGGCGCACGGAAAGCCAGCTCCACATAGGCCACAGGGCTGTCCCCTTCTACCATGACGCGACGCATCCCGGTTTGCGGCGGCTCTTGAATGTCCATCACCGGCACGGGCGCGGCGGCGGGCGGCGCCGGGCTGAACAACTCGTCAATCCGCGCCAGCATCGCCTCCGTCTCCACATCGCCCACGGCGATCGCAATCGCGTTGTTGGGCGCGTAGAAGGTGCGGTAATGCTCCCACAGATCGTCGCGCGTCATGCTCGTCAGGTCCGCCCGTGAGCCGATGACGGTGTGCCCGTAGGGGTGAACCGCAAACGCGGCGGCGTTCATCGCCTCATCGAGCAGGAAGCCGGGGCTGTTTTCGCGGCCGGCCCGCTCCGAAATGATGACCGTGCGTTCGGCTTCGACATCAGCGGGCGCAAAGCGCGCGTTGATCATGCGATCCGATTCGAGCTGCAGCGCCAGGTCAATGCGGTCGGCTGGCAGGGTCTCGAAGTAGGCCGTGTAATCGAGGTAGGTGAACCCGTTGCGCGTGCCGCCTTCGCGGGCCACCAGCTTGTGTACGGCGCCGCCGGGGAAGCGTTCCGTCCCGCGGAAGAGCATATGCTCCACCCAGTGCGACGCGCCCGTGCGGCCCGCGCGTTCGTTGCGGCTGCCCACGCGATACCAAACCCAAAACGAGGCCACCGGCGCGTGGTGCATTTCTTTGATCAGCACCTGAAGGCCGTTGGCGAGTGTGTAGCTGCTAAATTGATTGGTTGCCATGGCATGTTTCCAATTGTTTCATGAAGGCGATTTTGCCTCTTGCGTCTGTGTGGCCGCGCCGAAATCACGCCAGGTCACTTGTTCGCGCCACATGAAGAAAGCGCCCAGGGCCGTGATAGGGAGCCAGAGGGCCACATGCAGCACCAGCGTGTAGGCGGCGGCAATTTCCTTCGGCACACTGAACGCGCGCAAAACGGCGATGCCGGGCGCGTCGAAGGTGCCAACATAGCCCGGCGCGGCCGGAAGTGTCGTAGCCAGGTTTACAATGCCGTTCATCAACATCAAAACGATGAAGGAGACCGAGAAGTCGAAGGCATGCATGACAAACCAGTATTTGACCGTTTCGGCCAGCCAGATGACCACCGAGGTGGCAAAGATCATGAACACGTCGCGGCCTCGGCGCAGCGATGACAGGCCAAGCATAAAACGATCGAACAGGTCGCTGACGCGCGGGCGCAATCGTTCGGGCAGGAAACGGTTGGCTACGAAATCATACAATCGCCGGGTGCGCGCGGGCGACGCCGCCAGAATCATGAAGACGGCCAGCGCGACGAAAAAAATGACGCTGAAGATGATGACGGGCTGCCGGAAGTCCTGCAGCATGGGCGCGAAGGGCAGCGAAATAAAGACGAAGAGCAGCATGACCAGGCCATCGAACACGCGCTCGACAATCACCGTCGCCAACGAGGCGCTCATGCTGATGCCTTCTTTGCGTTTGAGCACGTAGGAACGGATGACCTCGCCGGCCCGCGCGGGATAGATGTTATTGCCCATGTAGCCAATGCAGACGACCGGAAAGAGGCGAGACAGCGGCACCGGCTTGAGCGGGCCGAGCATGTAATGCCAGCGCCACGTACGCGCCCACACGGCAAAAAAATAGACCAGCACGCCAGGGATCAACCAGGCGTAACGGGCGTTACGGATGTCTTTCCACGCCTCGGCCAGGTCGAGGCCGCGCAAAGCCAGGTACGAGAATACAAGGCTCACCAGGATGCCTAACCAAAACTGCCAACGCTTCAAGGTCTTCTCCAGGATGTTGTTTCAGTCTACGCGGCGATAAGTAACGGGCGGGTCAAGACATACGGCCCTGACCCGCCCGTGATGGGCGAAGGACACACGAGTTACAATGATCCGTGGTCGCCAGGTGTTCTATGAGATGCGGGCTGGCGCCAATTGATTACAGGTAGATGGCCGCGGGAGATTGGACGGGGAACCACTGTCAGGCGGTCACCGCCTCAGCTGTTGGGGTTGACAGCGGCGCTGGCAGCAAATAGCCGGTGAAGATGGTTTCGAGCGCGATGATGTGGGAGCAGAGACCTCGGTGTAAAAACGAACTGCAGTCGCATTTCCACTCGCCTTCTTGATAGTCCACCTGGTGTTCGCTGTGCTCACCGTGAAAATTTACGCGCAGTGAGGCCACGTGTACGCGATCAGTCTCCTGCGCATACCGTTTGCCTTTTTCGATCTTACCGATCAAACCTGAATCCATCAAACGAGCCTCCTTAGTGAATTTACATTCAACAACACAGGAATTCTAAGCGAAAAAGGCACCAGAGCGCAGACGCGCCCCAGTGCCTTCAACAGGGTGTACAAGTACGGCTGATTGCCGCGACCAGGAATTTCATAGCAATGTCATCCATCCTCCGTCTGTACGGGGGTTACGGTCAATGAGGTGGTATCCTATCCTGAGCCAAGTATACCTGTGCCCATGACATTTGTCAAGCATTTTTCGCGACCGAGCTGAGTTTCATGCGCTGGCGTCGGCCGCGGCATCTCGCTCCGCCACTTGCAGGCGATAGATGTCCTTTTTGCGCCAGCCAGAAAGCCGCGCCAACAAGCGCGGCGCCATCTGCGAATCAACGCCTTCTTGCGCCATGATCGCCAATGCTTCGCGCACCTGCGCGACGGGCCACAGGCCATCGTCGCGGGGAGGCGGGGCTGCGGCGCCTTCGATCACGATCACGTATTCACCGCGCGGCGTCTGTGTCTGCGCCAGGGTTAGCGCGGCCTCCAGGCCTCCGTGCCAGATTTCCTCGTGCTCCTTGGTCAACTCACGCGCCAGGGTCACACGTCGGTCGCCCAACACGGCGACCAGATCGGCCAGGCTTTCCAGCAGGCGATGGGGCGCTTCGAAGCAGACAAGTGCGCCTGGCTCATCCGCTGTCTGGCGCAGTAGTTGTTGACGCTCGCTGCGCTGGCGCGGTAAAAAGCCCAGGAACAGAAAACGCGCCGCGCAGAAGCCCGACACCGCCAGCGCGGTTACTACCGCCGAGGGGCCAGGCACCGGCGCCAGCCGATGTCCCGCGGCGATGGCGGCCTGCACCAGTTCGCAGCCGGGGTCGGCAATGCCGGGCATCCCGGCGTCAGAAACCAAGGCCACATCGCCCATCTCCAGCGCGGCCAGGATTTCGGCCTGGCGCTGCGCTTTCTTGGGGGCAAAGGCGTCGGTGTAGGTGAGCAGCCGCGTGGCGCTCAATCCGCAGTGCGCCAGCAGCCGCGCCGTGACGCGCGTATCTTCAGCCGCGATCACCGGCGCCGCCGCCAGCACCTGCTGTGCGCGCGGCGACCAATCCGCCGCATTGCCGAGGGGCGTGCCTACGATGTAGAGCGTATGATGCATTGATAATTCGTCCTACTGAGCCTTCAAGGTGAAGATCAGGCGTCCATCCACGGTGCGCAGGTCCACGAGGGGGCCGGCGCTCGATCCCAGGTCTGCCTGCGCTTCGTTGAGCCGCGCCACCAGTTCGTCGAGGGGATAATCAGGATAGAGACCCAAGCGCCCGCGCAGAATCTCGGCGCGCAGCACCTCTATGCGCGCTCGACTGAGGGTGTCGCTGTCGGGCAAAGCGCTGGCCAGATCACGGTAAAGGGCAAACAGGTTTGCGTTGGCTTCTGTCAACTGCGCCTTGATCTCATCGCGCTGCGTCTCCCATGCGGGCGCCAGGCTGGCCTGCAAGTCAAGCCGCGCCACACGCCACTTGAAGGTTAGCCAGTTGGTCAACGCCAACTGTGCGGCCGCCTGAACTGCTGGCGGCTGCGCTGCGTCGCTGACCATCTGCTGATAAAACGCCGTGCGCTGCGCGTCCTCGGCCAGCAGCGGCTGCTCCAGGCTGATCACATCGGCATCCGTCAGTTGGCGGCCCGCCAGCAGCCCGTTGATAAGGCCATCTGCGGTCAAGCGCCGCGCTTCGATGGTCGCCGTCAGCATCTCGGGAATGGCCAACGGCGCCTGCCAACGATCCAGCGTGAGATCGGGCGGCCGCTGAACCGGAGTCTGGCGCGGCGGCAGCTTCGTTGCCAGTTGGCGCAGGGCCTGCGCCTTTGGCCGCTCATCCATCTTGGAATAGGCCGCGGCCAGGCGAGTGAACAAATCCACGCGCTGAGGATCGAGCAGATAGGTGCTGCTGATGGCGAGCGTTTCGGCCATGTCGAGGCTAATGCGCGCCAGGCCCGGCTGCTGCAGCCCAAGCCAGCCTTCTGCCACCTGCACCGCCGTGTCGGCGCGCGCCACATCGGGCAGGGCCGGGCTGAGCGCGGCGACCTCATGCGCGAGGCGGAAACAGAGTGAGGCTTTACCTGGCTGTTGGGCGGCCAGGTAGCGTTTGCCCAAGAGCAGCAGGTGTCCCGCGCGCTGGGCATCGGTCAGCTCAGGCGACTGAACCGTCAGGGCGTAGCCGGCATCGAGTTCGTTGGCATCGAGCGCCCGGCGCACGGTGGCATCCACCGAATCGCCGGCTAACGGCAGCAGCCCCAGGTCGGGCGGCACATGCGCGCCATCCACGACACTCCACGGTTCTTGCCAGGTCAGGTCGAAGGCGTTGTTTTGGTCTGAATTCAGGCTGAAGTAAGTATAAAGCGAAATCGCGCCCAGGCCGAGCAAGAAAACCAGCCCTACCCCGAGGCCGATCAACGTCCAGTCAAGTCTACGCTGCATGCACCCAATCCTCTATCTCGACGCAAATCACAACGCACGCGTGTGCGCTGGGGCGTCAAGTATACTGCAAGACCGGCAAAATCTGGAATTGGCGCAGCGCCGACACAATCGGCGGCGACTTTGCCAAATCCCCAACGCTATGCTAGAATGTCTTTCATTATGATGGTACGCCGATGTGAGACGTACAAGTAGGCGCCCAGTTCCATACTATCTGCCGTTTCGACGGGGCGCCGACGATACTGAAACCTGGACGGATCGAACGTCCCTTGTCTGATGCGCCTCAACCAGACTGTTGTTCGTCACGCCGGCTGCGTCGTTTTCCAACCACGTATGCCAGTGTGTTTGCACGAGACTGGTGCGAGGCATTTTTATGTTTGAATACCCATTCACGAAAGGAGTGGCGTTTCGTCAATGCAGCAAGTCGCGAACTCGCCTGACCTCTATCCAAATCTGACCCGGTGGTTCAACAGCCGCACTGGAAGTTGGTTGTTGAATCTCGCTGTGGCCGGGCTTGTCATTCTGAGCTTGATCCTCCCGCCAGTTTCACTCATCGAGCGCATCCAAACGCGTGGCTATACGCGCATAGGCTCACAGGGCGGCTCCGTCGTTGACCCGGACGGCACGTCCATCACCGCGCCCGCGGAAGCGATGACGCAGGGCGCAGTGCAGATGCGCCTCACAAGCACGCCTCGCCAATCATTCATGGCCGGCGAGGGCGGCGCCGCGCTGCGCAAAGCGGCCGAGCAACTGCCTGCCACGGTCAACCCGCGCAGTCCGCTCTACCAGACCAGTGTGCGCGGGGCTAAACCGTCCCAGGCCGTCATTCACGTGCCGATCCCTAACGACTCGGAGCCATACGAAACGCTTGATCTCTATGGTTACGATGCGAAGACCGCCTCGTGGTCGTACATCCCAAGCCAAATCGTGCCCGCGGATGACGCCATCGAGTCGAAGTTGACGGCCGTGCCGCAAGCGTTCATGGTCATGCAAACAACGGCCCAGCCGCCTGTGGCCGCCGCGCTGGTCACTGCGGATAACCCGCTGCCAGACGCGGGCAAGGGCGCGCTGGTAGAGGTCAACCCGGTGGGCCTGCGCCTGGCTGGCGATGGCGGCATCGAAGGCAGCCTGCAGGGCCTGCCCGCGGATGCGGCCAGCTCGTTTGCTGTTGTTCCCACCCTGACCAACGTGGCGGCGGACGGTACGGTACGCACAGACCTGATCGCGAACCTGCTGGTCAGCGCAGAACAACAAGACAAGCACATCAATGCCATCGAGCAGTTAGTCGTGGGCAACCTGTACAAGGGGATTGACCTGGACTATCGGGGCATCAACGCTGAACTTGCGGGAGATTACGTGAAGTTCGTCGCCAAGCTGGCGGCCAAACTGCACGCCCAGGACAAGAAGCTCTCTGTGCGTGTAGAAGAGCCGCGCCAGGTGGCAGCCGATCGCTGGGAAACCGGCCCCTACCTCTGGCGCGAACTAGGCGCGGTCGTGGACACCTTCCGCATCCCGGCCATCAGCAACCCACAGGCTTACGCGCCAGACGGCCAGATGCACACCCTGTTGACGTGGGCCGTGGGCGAGGTCAACCGTAACAAGATTCAGATCGTTCTCCCAGGCCGCAGCATCGAAAAATCGGGCAACTATTACCTCCTCAAGCCGTACGATGAAGCCTTGCAGCCGTTGATCGGCCAGGTGCAGGCGACGAAGGATATCGCGGCGCCAGGCGAGCAGATTGACCTCAAGGTCATTGCCGAGCGCGCCACCAGCCAGTTGACTTTCGACGAGGCCATTGGCGCGTACACCTATCGCTATCGCGACGACCAGGGCTATGAGCGCACGGTATGGTTGGAAAATGCCGCCAGCCTCAGTCATAAGTTGGCGCTGGTCAGCCAGTATCACCTGCAAGGCGCCACGCTGGACTACCTGCCTGTCACCGACCCCGAACTGTGGCCCATGTTGACGAGCTTCCAGCAGGGCGCTCCGTCGGCCAAGCAAAGCGAATTCGGCATCAGTTGGACCGTCAAGGGCGCTGATGGTCAGGTGGCCGACGCGTCCACCCAGCCGTTGACTGAAAGCAGCACCTACGAGTTCAAAGCGCCCGACAGCCCTGGCGCCCAGTACCAGGTGGAAGCGGTGATCGTGGAAAACGGTCGCCCCGTCAGCCAGGCCGGTGAAGTGGCTTTGCTGGTCGCCACCTATACGCCCGTTGCCACCGCCACCCCAGAACCCACGGCAACGCCCACGCCTGCCCCCACCGCGACCCCGGCGCCGACCAGGCCGCCCGCGCCAACCTCTTCAGCGCCCCCGGCCACCAATCCGCCCGCACCTGCGCCTCGCCCCAGCGGCGGCGCCGGTTTTGGCTACGGCGTGCAAGCGCAAGTTTACGGCGGCGCTGACCTGGGCTATGTGGTCAACGCGACCCGCAACATGGGCTTCAACTGGGTCAAATTCCAGGCGCCGTGGAAAGACTTCGAAGGCGGCGGCAAGGGCGATTACGGCTGGGGCGGCATGGATGACATCGTCGGCAGGCTCTCCGGCGGCGGCCTGAAGATTCTGGCCAGCATTGTCAAGGCGCCCAACTGGTCGCGTAATCCGGCCTACGGCTATTCGGACGAAGGCCCGCCGCAGAATCCGCAGGATTACGCTGATTTTGTCGGCGCGTACGCTGGGCGTTACTGCGGCCGCGTGAACGCCATCGAGGTGTGGAACGAGCAAAATCTGCACTACGAATGGGGCAACGAGCCGCTCGACGCTGGCCGCTATGTAGAAATGCTGAAGTTGGCCTATCGCGCGATCAAGGGCGCATGCCCCAGCATGATCGTGGTCAGCGGCGCGCCCACGCCTACGGGCGGCGGCGGCGGCAAGGCCATTGACGACATCGAGTACCTGCAGGCGATGTACCGCGCCGGCCTCAAGAACTACGCCGACGCCATCGGCGCACACCCCAGCGGTTACAACTGCCCGGCCGACGGCGACTGGCGCACGGTGCAAGATCCCAGCGCCTCCTTCCGCGGCCCGTTCGACAACCATCATCATTCCTGGTGCTTCCGCGGCACCATGGAAGGCTACCGCAACGTGATGGTGGCGAACGGCGACGGCGGCAAGCGCATCTGGCCGACCGAGTTTGGTTGGGCGATTGGCCCGGCCGTCAATAACAACTACGGTTACGCCAACGACAACACGCCGGAAGAGCAGGCCGCCTGGCTGGTGCAAGCCTACCAAATGGCGCGCAATTGGGGTTGGGTTGGCCCCATGTTCCTCTGGAACCTCAATTTTGGCATCACCAACCCTGGCACGGAGCTGGCGCAGTTCGGCATTGCCGGTCGCCCGGCCTACGATGCCCTGGCCCGCATGCCCAAGTGAACCCAAACAGGAGAGGCGCTCATCTGATGCGCCTCTCCTGCTGCTGCCGAAAGAATTCGGGACGCAAGGGCGTTCCGCCGCCAGGTCAGCCTGCGCCAACCGGCGTCGCGTTCATACAGCGTTGCGCCCTTCAGGTGCGATTTCAATAACTCTCGTGAGGAGGACCCTATGTCTCGGTTGTTCTTGCTGCGTCGCGCCCTGTTTCTCACCCTCATGCTGCTCACCGCGCTGCCGGCCATGTCCCTGGCCGCTATTCCTCAACCAGGCCAAACCAATCTGGCGCCCATGGCCTCCGGGCCGACCGTGACCGTGACTGAAGACCTGGTCAATGTGCGCTCTGGCCCCTCGACGGCCTACGGCATTGTGGGTCGCGCCACGCGCGGCAA
Source organism: Candidatus Amarolinea aalborgensis (assembly GCF_900491745.1). Classification (NCBI taxonomy): domain Bacteria; kingdom Bacillati; phylum Chloroflexota; class Caldilineae; order Caldilineales; family Candidatus Amarolineaceae; genus Candidatus Amarolinea; species Candidatus Amarolinea aalborgensis. The sequence continues at coordinate 35,025 of NZ_UETR01000017.1, forward strand.
GTCGCTGGAAGTCGTTGGCAAGAACGCAGGCGCCACCTGGCTGAAGATCTGCTGCGTGAGCAGCAAGCAAGGCTGGATCAACGCTTCGCTGGTGAAAGCCAACGGCGACCTGAGCGCGGTGCCTCAAGCGGCTGCTCCTGCGCCTCCGCCGGCGGCGACAGTCAAACGCGCGGCCTCCGCGCCCGCGCCTAACGTGCGCGCGGCCGGGTTTTTTGGCTATGGCATCCAGGTGGACACCAGCGCGGACAAGGGCTTCATCGTCGGCGCGGTCAAGAACATGGGATTCAACTGGGTCAAGTTCCAGCTCCCGTGGAAAGATTTCGAGGGACAGCCGGGTCAGATTGACTTCGGCGGCCTGGACGACATGGTCGGCCAGTTCAACGGCAACGGCCTGAACATCCTGGCCAGCATCGTCAAGGCGCCGCAGTGGGCGCGGCCTGGCAACAGCAACTTCGACGTGGAAGGCCCCCCAGCAGACCCGGGCACCTACGCCAATTTCGTGCGCGCGTTTGCCAGTCGTTACTGCGGCCGCGTGCAGGCGGTTGAAGTGTGGAACGAGCAAAACCTGTGGTACGAATGGGGCGGCGAACCGATTGATCCAGGCCGCTACGTGCAACTCCTGGCCGCAGCCTATCGCGCGATCAAGGGCGCGTGCCCTGGCATGATTGTCGTCAGCGGCGCGCTGACCCCCACGGGCGCGCCCGCGCCGCTGGCCATGGATGACATCGCCTATCTTTCGGCCATGTACCGCGCCGGGCTGCGCAGTTATTCCGATGCGGTCGGCGCGCACCCCAGCGGCTTCAATTGCCCCGCGGATGGCGACTGGCGCTCGGTGTCCGACGGCAGCGCTGGCTACCGCGGCCCCTTCGACAACCGTCATCACTCCTGGTGCTTCCGCGGCACCATGGAAGGCTACCGCAATGTGATGGTGGCGAACGGCGACGGCGGCAAGCGCATCTGGCCCACTGAATTCGGCTGGGCCGTTTCCAACAGCCCGCATCCCGGCTATGAATATGCGGCCGACAATTCGGCCGATGAACAGGCCGCCTGGACGGTGCGCGCTTACCAGATGGCTCGCTCTTGGGGATGGGTTGGACCGATGTTCCTATGGAACCTGAATTTCGAGTCGGGCGAACAGAGCGCGTTCAAGGTTTGGGGCACGCCCACCTACGATGCGCTGCGCAACATGTCGAAGTAAGAGGAACGATGAGGCAATCCAACAACAACCGACGATTCTCGCGCCTGCTGGCCGGATTCGTGCTGATGACGCTGGTCCTGTCGGCTTGCGGCCAAGCGCCTCCGCCGCCCACACCCACGCCGACGAAGACGCCGACCGCGGCGGCGATGGCGACGGACACGCCGCAGCCGCCAACCAACACACCACTCCCGCCGACTGCCACGCAGCCGCCGGCAGCCTCGGACACCCCAACGCAGGCGCCTGCGCAGGCGACGGCACAACCAACGACTGCGCCAGTCAAGCCGACGGCTACCAAAGCGCCGGCGGGCGGCGGCTCTGATCGCGGCTTCACGTCGCCGGATTACGGCGTGCAGGCGTTCCTTTGGTGGCGCCCAGAAATTGCCGATCGTGACCTGGGTCTCGTGGAAGCCGCTGGCTTCACCTGGGTCAAACAGAACTTCCCCTGGCGCGAGATCGAGGGCGCGGGCAAAGGCAAATTCGACTGGAGCGTGACCGACCGCATTGTGCAGCAGGCCATTGAACACAACCTCAAGCTCATCGTGCGCGTGGACAGTCAGCCCAAATGGGCTGGCGGGGGTTTTCCGTGCAATGGGCCGCCCGACAAGTACAAGGATTTCGAGGATTTCCTGTTTGCGGTGGCTAACCGCTACAAATGGAAAATCCAGGCTTATCAGATCTGGAACGAACCCAATCTCAATCGGCCCGATGGCGGCGGCGAGTGGGGCTGTCGGCCGCCCAACGCCGCGGAGTATGCGCGGCTGCTGAAGTCGGCGTATGCTGGCGTCAAGAAGGGCGCGCCCCTGGCCCTCGTCATTTCGGCCGGCTTAACGCCGACCGGCTCCTGCTGCGACGTGGCGATTCCCGATGACAAGTACCTGGAGCAGATGTACCAGGCCATGGGCGGCAACAGTGCGGGCTACTTCGATGTCTTGGGCGTGCACGCGGCCGGTTTTCGGGCCGCGCCCAGCGTCAGCCCGGATGAGGCTGCGGCGAACAAGGCTGCCTATGGCGGCGAGCGTTTCTTTACGTTCCGCCGCGTCGAAGACCTGCGCAAGATCATGGTGAAGTACGGGGATACGGCCAAGAAGGTGGCCGTGCTGGAGTTTGGCTGGAGCACCGATTCACGGCCCGACTCGCCTTACCACTGGCACGCCGTGACGGAGGAGCAGCAGGGCGATTACCTGGTGCAGGCTTTTGAATGGGCCAAGAACCATTGGCGGCCGTGGATCGGCTTGATGGTCGTCGTTTACATGCCCGATGTGGACTGGACCGAGGCGCAGGAGCAATACTGGTGGTCCATCATGAAGCCAAGCCAGATTGACGAACTGCACTGGCGCCCGGCCTATGCCAAGCTGCGCATCTACATCCGCCAGCAGCGCGGTTTGGCTCCCAACTGGCCGCCGTAAGGCTGGAGTGGAGATCGGAGATCGGAGACCGGAGACCGGCTACGAGGTGAGACGCTTGATCTCTGGTCTCTAATCTCTGATCTTCATCCCCTGACCAACGTGTAGACCACCACCTGCGCCGGGTGATCCGCGTCGGGCGTGACGTTGACGACGGTGTAGCCGGCGCGAAACGCAGTCTCGAAAAGCGCGCGTGTGCCCAGGCGCCAATGGCTGGCAGCCATGACGTTGTCATGTTTGATGCGTTGAAAGTGAGCAGGAATCTGCACACCGATCCTATCAGCGTTGGGCAGGGGGCCGGTGGCAGCCAGGATCGGCAGATCATCTTCGAAGACGATCCGTGTGAGCATTTGCTCTGGCTGCGCAGCGACTGGCGCTGAGACGCGTTGGCCGGAGGTCACGCACTGGAGCGTGCGCGGGCTGTTCACCTCCCAACGCACATGAAAGCGGTCGGTGGGCAAGGCCGCGTTGATGCCGCCCAGGCGTTGACCGTAGATATTGCGCTTGTACACGTGCGCCGTGGCCCCCAACTTGGCAATGTTGAGCACCGCGTTGCGCGCCTCTAGCGGATCATACGTCCATGTGCAGATATCCAAGCCTTCTTGCAGCATGAAGGCGCGCTGCGCCAGTTTCAAGCGGTAGCCCAGGTTTTGATCTCGGTAGTACGGATGGACGGCGGCCATGTGCGAGCAGTGTTTGAGGATGCTGCCTTCACGGCCCAGGAAGCCAAAGACGAAGCCGATCAACTCGTTGCGCGGAGTGAACGCCCCCAACACAAGCCCACCCTCACTCTGCACAGTCAGCAGTAGATGAGCCGGCACCGCGTCGATCGGGTCAGTCTGCCAGCAGACCTGCTGCAGTTCCTCGGCTGCCGTGTATTCCTCGAATGTGGCCAGGCGGCGAATCGTGATTTCCATGGTCTCTGCGCTCCGCGTCATCAAGGCTTTGGTTTGACGTCAGGCATGTGACATTGTACACCCAGTTGCCCCCCGCCGGAAATTTGTAGATAGATGGAGAACTGTTGCCTTATGCGTCGTGTGTCTCGCGCCCTCTGGGCGGTCGTGGTCGTCGTGCTGCTGGTCGGTTCGGCGGGGAGCGGTCGTGCCTTGGCATCGCCGCTGTCCGGCCGTGTGGCCCCCTCCTCCGGTCCTTCATTTCCTGCTCCCATTGCGACTGAGCTGATCGGCCAAATCGGGGGCGCCACCTATGCCCTGGATGTGGCCGGCGCGTACGCGTACGTCGGCATTGGCTCACGCATCGTGGTGCTTGATGTCACCAACCCCGCGGCGCCGCACAAAATCGGCCAAAGTGCGATACTGCCCGGGCTGGTGCAAGATGTCCATGTCAGCGGCGCTCTGCTGGTCGTGGCATTAGGCGAGGCCGGCGTGCAAATCTTGGATGTCCACACGCCTGCTGCGCCTACGTTGCGCGGCAAGCTAGACACGACCGGCGATGTGCGGCGGCTGGCCTTGGCGCCCGATCGCATCTATGCAACCGATAGTACCGGCCGCCTGCAGATTATCGGCATGGCCGATGCCGATCACTTAACCTGGTTGGGAGCGTATGCTGGTCAGGCGCGCAATGTGGCCGTAGTCGGCCAGATCGTCTATCTCCTGCGCGGCACGCGTATGTTGGTGTTGAATGCCAGCAACCCAGCTAACCCTACGTTGATGGGGACGTATGAGTCCACCGCGCTTCTAGAGGCGGTCACGGTCGTCAATGGACTGGCCTACCTGGCTGCCAGCACCCAGGGCCTGGAGATTGTCAACGTGGCTGACCCGGCGGCGCTGGCGTATGTTGGACATCTTGTGACGCCAGGCGCGGCCACAGGCGTGGTTGTCTCCGGTTCACTAGCCTATCTCACGGCTGCACAGGATGGCTTGCAGATCATTGATGTTCAGAACACGGCCGCGCCGGTCTTGCTTGGCGTTTACGCGTATGCGTCTATCGGCAGCATGGCTCGCATCAGCGGCGGCCACGCGTACGTTGCTGGCAAAGACAAAAACATGGTGATCGTGGACGTATCCCAGCCTGCATCTCCCATGCGCGACGGTATGTTCGACCTGCCTGCGACTCCCCAACGCCTGGTCGTGCAAGGGACGCTGGCGTACATCGCGGATGCCGATGATGGGTTGTGGATCATGGACATCACGGATCCAGCCAATCCCGTGCCGCTGAGCGTTTACGACACACCCGACATGCCGCTCAATGTCACGGTGATAGACCATATCGCGTATGTGGCCGATGGAGACAGCGGTCTGCAGATTCTCGATGTCATGCACGCCAGCCATCCGATGCTGCTCGGCAGCTATGACACGGTCGGTTATGCGTTTGATGTCGCCATCAGCGACAATATCGCCTTCATCGCCGATGGGCCGCGCATGACCATTCTCAATGTCAGCCAGCCCACGTCGCCGGCGCTGGTCACTGTGCTAGGACTGCGTGATGCCCGCAGTGTTGACATCGAAGGCTCGCTCATGTACGTGGCTGATTTTCGCGCCCCGCGCGGGCTGCGGATTTTCAACATCAGCAATCCGGCGGCGCCGGTCCTGTTGAGCACCTATCGCTACGACGGCACCGCGGGCGAGGCTCGTGTACGCAACCATGTGGCGTACATCGCGCAGACCGTCGGCCTGGAGACCGCCGACGTGATTAGCTCTACCGCGCCCTCGCGACTCGCAAGCCTGCCGCTGCCGGGAAACTCCTACAGCCTGGCCGTGGCCGAACCGTATGCTTTTGTCGCCAGCGGACTTGGCGGCTTACAGATTGTGGATGTGAGCAACCCGGCGCAGCCGCTGGTGGCCGGCGTCATGCCGACGCCTGGTTCTGCGCGCGGCGTCGCCGTAGCGGGTGATTTGGCCTACGTGGCGGCCGACGCTGGGGGCTTAGTTGTAGTGCGCACGACGCCGCTGCCGCAGGCGTCGCCCTGGTTCTTCCCACTGCTGTGGCGCTGAGCCGATTATCTAGAACCTTGTAAGCGCAGGGCCGGTCCTTCCTATCGAAGTGACCGGCCCTGTCTTTGCGTCATTCGGCGTCGCTTATGCCGACTTCTTCCTCCTGCTGTCTGGCGGATGCCATCCAGCCGCGACCCATTGACGGCGTACCGTGACGGCGATCAGTTGGTTCAACTGCAGAGCCACAACTGTAGCGCGACCACAGACCGTTTTGCCGATAATGATTGTACCGTCTTCGCTCCAGGTGAAGTGCCGTGACCAGATCTGTCGGCGAGGATCGAACAGGCGAACGACTCGCTTCGTCACCGGATCGCGAGCATGCGTCTGAGTCCCTTTGGCGTTATTGCACAAACGGCACGCCAACCACAGGTTTTCTTCTGCGTCAGTACCGCCTTTGGCTTTTGGGATGATGTGTTCGATCTCCAAAAGACCCAACACGTAACGCTGGCGACTTTGGCAATAGCCGCAGCGGTTTTCGGCAGATGTCCGTACGCGGACACGAACGATCTCGGGAATCTTGGTTTGGCTCATGGTTCCAATGCAGGCAAGATGCCACGTTTGACAGCTTCAGTTAATGCCTGAGACTTGCGTAAGAGGCCAATCTGGTAGATCTGCATCAACGCCTGCAATTCAGCGCGTTCTGACGGATAGAGGTTTTCCATCTGCTGCTTGGCCAGCAGTTGGCTCAGTCGTTCATCTTGCTCCGGCGGCAGCTGCAGATTAGTCAATGCCAGAATGTCAACATTGGCTAACTCGTTTACCGGCCTGACCATGTCATCGCGATCTGTCAGTACAGGCAGGGAGATCACGATGGTATCGGCCAACAAGTCAGCCACCTGGCGATTTGCCAGCCTGGCCAAGAATTCGGCCTGGTGAAATGTTTGATCAGGGAGAGTCACTTCGATCCTGGTCGTCATGATTTTGCCCTTTCATGTACCGCTTCTTAGAGGTTGAGCAGCATCCCCGCCAGCACCGCCGCGCGCGGCGCGAGCGGCTCAATCGTTACGTACTCGTCATCGGTGTGTGCGCCATCGCCGCATGCGCCCAGTCCATCCAGGGTGGGAATGCCCAGGGCGGCCGTCAGATTGCCATCACTGGCGCCGCCGACCGCGCGTTCGGCCAGGTCGAGGCCGATCTCCTGGCCCAGGCGCCGCGCCAGTTCGAACAAGCGCACCGTGCCTGGCAACCGTTCCATGGGCGGACGTTCCACGCCGCCGCTGATGCGCAGGCTGGCGTCCGGCAGATGCGGGCGCAGCGCATAGACCTGCTGTTCGATCCAAGCCGCATCCGCCAGGCGCTGAACGCGCACATCCACCTGCATCTCAGCCGCAGCCGGCACGGTGTTGACGGCCGTGCCGCCCTGAATCAGCCCCACGCTAACGGTGACGCCGCGTGCATAATCGGTCAACGCGGCCAGGGCCTGGATCTGGTGCGCCAGTTCCACAATGGCGTTGACGCCCAGTTCGTGCGCGGCGCCCGCATGCGAGGCGCGCCCCAGCGCGGTGATCGTGAACGTGCCCACGCCCTTGCGCGCGGTTTTCAACTCGCCGCCGTATGAGGCTGGTTCCAGCACCAAAACTGCTTCCGCCTCCCGCGCCAGCGCCTCGATCAAGGGCCGCGAATCGGCGCTTGCCAACTCCTCGTCAGCCGTGCTCAGCAGAATCACTGGACGCGGCAGGGGTCGCCCCAGGCGCTGTATGGCCTCGATGGCTGCGGCTGCCAGCAGCGTGCCGGCTTTCATGTCGTACGAGCCAGGCCCGTAGACGCGACCATTTTCCACCCGCGGCGGATTGCGCGGCAGACTGCCAAGCGGGTGCACCGTGTCGTGATGGGCCAGGAGCAGAACCGGCTTCTGGCCGCTGCCGGGCCACACGGCGCGCACCATGCTGCCGTTTACCTGACCGGGGATGATCTCAACCTGCGCGCCGCGGTCAGCCAGGTGCGCCGCCACGGCCTGCGCCATGCCTGTGGTAGCGGCGGCGTCGTTCGACGGCGATTCGATAGCGCACCAGGTCAACAGATCTCGAATCAGTTGATCTTGGCGAGCGGATAGATCGTGGAGCAATTCTTGCATCAACATGTTCGACCTCAAGTTGGCATCAATGTGGCGCTGTGCAAGGTCGCGCGGCCCAGCGCCTCGCGATGCACGGTGACACCCAGACCCAACGATGTGGGCACGCTAATCGTGCTGTCTGGGTTGAGGCTGAAGGTAGGTTCAGCGATGTCGGTCTGATAGTAACGACTGCTGGCCGAGATGTCGCCCGGCAGTCGAAAGTTGGGCAGCGAGGCCAGCGCTAGGTTGGCGGCGCGGCCGATGCCGGTTTCCAACATGCCGCCGCACCACACCGGTGCGCCAAGCGCCTGGCAAAGATCATGAATCTGGCGCGCAGGCAGCAGGCCGCCGACCCGACCTACCTTGATGTTGATGATACGGCAGGCTGCCAGTTCCAGGGCAGCGCGTGCATGCTGCACCGTCAGAATGCTTTCATCCAGGCAGATCGGCGTTTGCAGTTGGCGCTGCAGCAGGCTGTGCTCATAGATGTCGTCGTGATCGAGCGGTTGTTCGATCAGGAGCAAGTTGAATTCGTCCAACGGCCGCAGTAGATCGGCGTCAGCCAGGGTGTAGGCTGAATTGGCGTCTACCTGCAAGGGCACATCAGGAAACGCGGCGCGCACGGCCTTGACAAAGGCGATGTCTTTGCCCGGCTTGATCTTGAGCTTGACGCGGCCATAGCCCTGCGCCAGGTAGCCTGCGACCGTGTCCACCAATGCTTCCGGCGAGGACTGGATGCCGACGCTGACACCGACCGGTACGGCAGCGCGTGCGCCGCCGATGAAGGCGGCCAGGGATTCTCCCTGCTCAGCGGCCAACAGGCTGGCGGCCGCTTGCTCGACGGCTGCCCGCGCCATATGGTGCCCGCGCATCCAGGCCCAGCGGCTGTGCAAGTCTGCCAAATCAGCGACGGGCCGCGCCAAAACGGCCGGCGCCAGCCACCGGCTGAGGACAGACCAGGCGCTGTCGGTTGTCTCATAGGAATAGCTCGGAGAATCGCCCGCGACGCACTCGCCCCATCCGCTGCCTGCCGCGCTGCGCAGCTCGACGATGATCGCCTCGCGCTCCGTCTGGCGGCCAAAACTGGTCTCGAACGGCGTGACCAGCGGCATCGCGATGAGGTGCAAGGCCACCTGTTCAATGGCAATCATGCCCGATCCACGGCTCTGGCGCTGCCGTTGCCTTCGCTGATCGGAATCTGCGCCTTCGGACCGGTAGGCGGCGGAATCAAGAAAGGCTGCTGTGGTTCTTCGCCTTGCATGATGAGCTCGCCGCGCAGATAACCGCCTTCGTCCAACAGGAATGAGGCCACCTTGACGGTCCCCCAGATGCGTCCGCCCTCGAGCAGCTCGACGCGCTCGGCGGTAATCGTGCCTTTGAAGGCTCCCGACACCGACACGACCTTGGCCTGGATATCGGCCATGACCCGCGCGCTGGCCGTGATAATGACATTCGTGGGCGTGGTAATCGCGCCGCTTTCCACCACACCGTCAATCCGGACGCTGCCATCACAGCGCAGGTTGCCGCTGAAGGTGGCCCGCGCCCCAATCATGGCCTCGATGGCATCAGGTTCCGGTCGTTTCTCTTTTCCAAACACCAGGTTAGTTCCTTTCATGAACGAGATACAGTGACGCCTGAACAGCACACCTATTTGTGAAGAGGATCGCCCCATTCTTGCGGCGTCAGTTTGAGCAGCGGGCTGATCGTGCGCGCAGCGTGAATGCGTTCGATGGCGTCGGCCAAGAGGGGCGCCAGCGAAAGCACGACCAGCTTGGAATGATGTTTGCTGGGCGGGATGAAGATGGTATCCGTGACCACCAATTCCTTGATGATCGGGTTGTCGAGACGCTCCAACGCCGTGGGCAGCAGCAGTGGATGGGTAATCGCCAGGTAGATCTCCGGCCGCGCCCCGGCTTCGACCAGGGCGTTGAGCTGGGTGAGTATACTGCCGCCGGCGATCATGTCATCAATCACAATCGGCGTTCGATCGCGCAGATCGCCCACGACATGCGACGTTTCGACCGCGCTGTGCGACAGGCGTCGCTTGTGCATCAGCGCCAATGGCAATCCCATCGCCTCAGCATAACGGCCAGCCAGTTTCGCACGGCCTACGTCAGGCGCCACAATGATGGGGTTCTCCATCTCTTTATCTTGGAAGTATTCGATGAACACCTTGCGCGCGGACAGCGGATCCACGGGAATGTCGAAAAAGCCCTGGGTCGCTTCGGCATGAATATCCACATACACCACGCGGGTAACGCCGAGCGTCTCCAACATACGGGCTACCACGCGCGCACTAATGGCTTCACGGCCATGGGCCATGCGCTCTTGCCGGCTGTAGGGAAAGTAGGGAATGACTACCGTGAGTGAATGGGCCGACGCGCGGCGGAAGGCATCTACGAACAGCAACAGTTCCATCAAGTTATCGTTGACCGGCGGCCCACACGGTTGAATGAAAAAGATATCCTGTCCACGAATCGCTTCATGAATCTCAACGTACACTTCTGTATCCGCCAGGTGCTTCGTCTCACAGAGGCCGAGCTGTAGATTGAGACATTCGGCAATCCGTTCGGCCAGCGGGCGGTTGGCGGTGCCACAGAACAGATGCAACGGATGATGCGTCATACGGTCTTCTTCCTCTTTTGCGAACACGATGCGCAGCTTGCTGCCAGTGCGATTATATGATAGGATAGGTTTCTGGTCAAAGCCGGCCAGAAGTCCGAAGTCAAAGGTGGAATGACATGCGTAAGTTACTGATTGCGACGCACAACCAGGGCAAGGTGCGTGAGTATCGCGAGCTGCTGGCCGATTTGCCGGTTGAGGTCACTTTCCTGGACGAGCTTGGAATCACCACGGAGATTGACGAGACCGGCGAGAGTTTCGCCGAAAATGCGGTGCTCAAGGCGTTGGGCTATGCCGAGATGACCGGCCTCTGGACCTGGGCGGATGATTCTGGTCTGGAGGTTGATGCGCTCAACGGCGAGCCTGGCATCTTCTCGGCGCGCTACGGCGGCCTGCCAGACGACCAGGCGCGCTACACCTACCTGCTGGAGCGCCTGGCTGATGTGCCGGCCGGCCAACGCGCGGCTCGTTTTCGCTGCGTGGTGGCCCTTGCCCTGCCCGATGGTGATGCCTTCACCGCGTCGGGCGCCATCGAAGGCGCGATTGTGACCGCCCCGCGCGGCGGCAACGGCTTTGGCTACGACCCGATTTTTCAGATCGAATGGAGCGACCTGACGATGGCTGAACTGTCGCCGGAGCTAAAGAACTCCATCAGCCATCGGGCCAAGGCCGCGCGCAGCGCCCGCCGCATTCTCATGACGCTGCTTGAAGAGTTGGACGGCCCACAGGAGGATGTCCTGTAGACATTCCCATCGTCTGGCTGAGTGGCAAGTACTTCATCAGGAGAGTAGATCATGATCAACCTCGTCTTGTGGATTGTTTTTGGTGCGATAGTTGGCTGGCTGGCAAGCCTGGTGATGGGCAGCAATCGGCGCCAGGGCATGCTGCGTGATATTGTCATTGGCATAGCCGGCGCGTTCATCGGCGGCTGGCTGCTCGGCCGTGACATATCGAACGACCTCTTCAGCCTGCCCAGCATCATCACAGCGCTGGTTGGCGCCGTTGTCTTGTTGGCTCTGGTAAACCTGGGCACCCGCGGTCGCGTCCGCTGATGACGCCTGCGCTGCTGGACGGTTTTACCGTGACGGTGACGTTTCCCGTAGCCTGGGGCGAAATGGACGCCATGGGTCATGTCAACAACACCGTCTATTTCCGCTATTTTGAGAACGGCCGCGCCCAGTACATGACGGAGATCGGTTTCTTCGACGTGCGCGCCGATCAGCCGACCGTCGGCCCCATCCTGGCCTCGATCAACTGCCGCTTTCGTTATCCGCTTACCTACCCGGACAGAGTGACCGTGGGCGTGCGCGTGACGACGCTGGGCGCGGACCGCTTCACCGTGCAGCATCGAGTGGTCAGCCAGCAGGCCAACGTGATCGCGGCCGAAGGCGAGGGCGTCGTCGTCAGCTACGACTACCGCCGCGGCCAGAAGGCGCCGCTGCCCGCGGCCGTCCGCGAGGCCATCCTGGCCCTGGATGGCCCCAGCCTGAGCCTGGGGTAGCTCATTTTTGCCGATCCAGTTGTGATGTAAATGGTCGTGCGGGTCTACGCGACGCCTGGATTGAGCACCGTATGAACACCTCGCTTGACCTGGGTTTGCCACGGGGGTACAATCCAGGCGATGAAGCAAGGCAGGGGTGGGGTTCTGACTATGAAATTTCCGTACGGCATCAGCGATTTCGAGAAGCTCATAAGCGAAGGCTACTTCTACGTGGATCGTACTGATCGCATCCCCCTGCTGGAAAGCCTGGGCGATCAATTGATCTTTCTCCGCCCGCGACGCTTCGGCAAATCGCTGCTGCTCACGATGCTGGAGAACTATTACGACGTGGCCAAGGCCGAACGCTTTGCGCGACTGTTCGGCCACCTGGCGATCGGCCGCGCGCCCACACCGCAGCACAACCACTACCTGGTGATGCGTTGGGATTTTTCTTTTGTCCGCGCCTATGGCACACCAGCCGAAATCACTCAGGCTTTGCACAACCACGTCAACGTCCAGATTACGGGCTTTGCCTACCGTTACCGCAACATTCTGCCGACGGTTGTCCAGATCAGGGAGAATGACGCGATTGCGTCTTTTGAATCCTTACAGATGGCCGTGCAACAATCGCCGTATCACCTCTATCTCATGATTGATGAGTACGACAATTTCGCCAATGAAGTGATGATGAGCGCTCACTCTGGCAGCCGCCAACGTTACGAGGCGCTGCTGCACGGCGAGGGTGCGCTGAAGACGCTTTTCAAAGCAATCAAAGGCGGGGCAACCGGTCGCGGGGTAGATCGCGTCTTCATAACGGGCGTTTCGCCCGTGGTTCTGGCCGACATGACGAGCGGCTACAATGTGGCGCGGAACGTTTCTTTGCATCCCGCTTTGCTCGATTTGTGTGGTTTCATTGAAGCGGAAGTGGCGATGACCCTGCAGCAAGTTGCCGCCGACTGCCACTTCGCACCCGACCGCGCGGCCGAGGCTTTGGCCATGACGCGTACTTTTTACAATGGCTATCGCTTCGGCTACGACGCCGAGCAACCTGTGTATAACCCGACCCTGGCGCTCTATTTCCTACGGGAATTCCAAGAGCATTGCGCTTATCCCGAAGAGATGCTTGACAGCAACCTGGCGATGGATCGCAACCGACTAACTTATGTGTCGCAACTGCCAGGTGGCAGCCAACTGATTCTCGATGCCGTGGCCGGCGATCCCCCAGTCAGCGTTGACCGCCTGGCCGACCGTTTCGGCGTCGAAGACATGGTGCGTGAGGACAAGGAGGCGGGCTTCAATGCCTCGCTGCTCTATTACCTCGGTGTGCTCACCCTGGCCGGCCGATCGGAGTTAGACCGTCTGCGGTTGGTCATCCCCAATCTGGTGGTACGTAAATTGTATGTTGAGCGCCTGCTGGAGTTGATCTTGCCCGACCGCCGCGATCACGCCGCACCCGCCCTGGCGGCTGAAACATTCTATCAAACCGGCGACTTGCAGCCGCTGTGCGACTTCATCGAAGGCCGCTACTTCAAGGCGCTGGACAATCGCGACTACCGTCGCGCCGATGAATTGATTGTGAAGGTCGCGTTTCTGACGCTGTTGTTCAACGACCGGCTGTACATCATGGATTCGGAAACAAAAGTGGAACGGGGTTATGCCGACCTCACCATGATCGTGCGGCCGGAGCGCCGGCATTTGCCCATCAGCGACTTCTTGTTCGAGTTCAAGTTCGTTGCGCTGGCCGAGGCCAAGCTGTCCGGCGAAACGGCGCGGGGACTGCGCCAGGCCGACGTGGCGACGTTGCCCGCGTTGCAAAGCCAAATGATCGAGGCGCGGGCAAGGCTGGAGAGCTATCGCCAGGCATTGCAAACCAAGCACCATGACCGTCTGCATCTGCGGACTTATGCGGTCGTCGCCTTGGGGTTCGAGCGGCTGCTGTGGGAAGAAGTGTAGTGCTGCTCGGCGAAGCCCAACCGCGTCTATCGTCTGGCGGTTGAGCGCGTGTCGCACCTGGTATCATGGTTGAGGAAGGATCACGCCTATGACTTTTCCCGTTGCCGGCCCGCTGCGCACCTGGCTGCTGGCTTTGTTGGCGCTGTGGGCGCTTCTGCTCTTTGGCGGGTTCATCTTTGGTCAACCCGATGCGGCTCAATCGCAACGCATCCCGACCTGGATGCGCATGGCGTCATCGGCCGTGCTGGTAGTGGCGGCCTGGAGTTGGTGGCTGGCAGGGGTGCAAGACAAAGGGATGGCTCTGCTGATTGCCGTCGGCATGAGCCTGGGCTTCTTGGGCGACCTGTTCATGGCCGGACTGCTGCCCGCGTCGCCGCGCGTGCTGTGGGGCATGGGCGCTTTCGGCCTGGGGCACGTGGCCTACATTGCTGCGTTTATGCGCCTCGCCAACGTGCTGGGCTTGACGGCCAATGGGCCACGCCTGGCCGCCTGGTTGGCCTGGCTGCTGATCGGCGCCGTGGGCTGGTACTTGGTGGTTTTTCGGGGTCAGCAGGCCACGGCGCTGCACTGGGCTGCGCTGCCGTACGCGCTGCTGCTGGCCAGCACGGCCGGTCTGGCCAGCGGATTGGCGCTGCAAGCGCGGACGTTCATTCCGCTGGCCCTGGGCGGCGCGCTTTTCTTAACCAGCGACCTCATCCTGGCCGCGCAGCTTTTCAACGGATTGTCCTTCCCCTTGATTGGCAGCGTGATCTGGCTCACCTACGGCCCGGCGCAGGCGCTGATCGTCGCCATATCGCAGAATCGTCCCTGAACAAAAAGCACACGAGCGGCGTACACCGTTGTACACCGCTCGCCTGCTCTGTTGGAAAGGGCCAAGCCCAATTCACCACGGTTGTTCAATTGGGGGTTGCGACATGCCGTCGCCCGGCTTTACTCCCATTCGCGTCGCCACCGCTCGGTCAGTTCTTCCATTTCACGCTCATTCATCACCGTCATGAGCTTGGTGATCATCTGCACTTCAGGCAGCGCGCCTTCGATGTGCACCACCTCATTGATGACCGTGCGCGGCACGCCGTACACCTGGTATCTGGCCGACAGATGCGGAAATTCCGAGGCTTCCACCATCGAAGCGGTAATCAAATCGCTGGCCATGGCCAACTGGTAGGCGAGCATCACGGCTCGCGGACAGTACGGTCAGGTGGGGGTGACGTACACCTGGATGTTCACCGGTTTCGTCAGGCGCTGCAACTCGGCCAGGGTTTTTGGCTTCAGTTCGGCCTTACCATGACTGACGAGGATGATCGTTTCGATCAGCGTGCCGAATTCATAGCCCGACGGGATGCCGTAGAAGCGAATGCCGAAATCGGTGGGCGCCGGGCCGTTTTGCACCACGGCAAAGGCCGGAATCTTGTCCACGTGATACTGCTGGGCGAGCGCCGCGTCGCCCACAAAGTCGCGCACCTCCACGGTGATTTTGTCCGAGAGCGCGGCCACTTCTTCGATCAGATCCCGCGTTTCACGGCAAAAGTGACACTCCAATGCGCCACCTTCGCCCTGGGTAAATAGAATGAGTTTCACCGGCGCGGCCAGCGCTTCGAAGGCTGCACGCACCTGTTTCTGAATATCTGCGTTGAGAAACGCCATAGACGGCTCCTTCATGGTTAGTCTAGATTGAGCGATTTCCGAAATCCGGTTCAGGTTTTCGTTGTCCTCGCTAGGTTAGATACAGGCCGCAACAGAAGGTGACAACCTGCGCGCCGGCGATGTTACCGGCGGCGCCGATTGGCCGTCTCAATGGGTGACATCAAACCCACGCTGCTGCGCCCCCGATTTGACTTGGAGATAATCATGTTTTCCCTAACTTCGACCAAAACCCCCTTGACGGCCCGGCTCACGCCGCGTGGCTCCCTACGCCGCCTGTCCCTGAGCCTGTGCGTCGTGAGCGTAGGTCTGATCCTGGCCGCCTGCGGCGCGACGCCCACCCCGGCGCTGACAGCCACGCAGGTGCCGACGCTCACGCCGACGCCGACGCAGGTGCCTACACTGACGCCGACGAATGTGCCTACGTTGGCCCCCACGGCGACCGCAACGCCGGCGGCCTCACCGACACCGACGAAAGCGCCTGTCGCAACCGCAACCCCTATCTCCGCGGCGACGGTCGCTCCAACCAGCAGGCCATCGCCGAGCATCGCTGGTCAGTTTGACGGTCTGGCCCTCAGCCTGGCGCCTGTGATCAGCGGGCTGGATGAGCCGGTCTTTATCACCCATGCCGGCGACGGCAGCGACCGCCTGTTTATCGTGGAGAAGCGCGGCGCGATTCGCATCTGGCAATCCGGCCGCCTGCTGGAGACCCCGTTCCTCGACATTGCCGATCGTGTGGGCAGCCGTTCCAGCGAGCAGGGGCTGCTGGGCCTGGCCTTTGCGCCCGATTTTGCCAGCAGCCGCCTCTTCTTCGTCAACTACACCAATCTGCAGGGCGACACGATCGTGGAACGCTATGGCGTCACCGATGATCCCAATCGCGCCGACCCAACCAGCGACTTCCGCATCCTGCGCATTGACCAGCCCGCACCCAATCACAACGGCGGCATGTTGGCGTTTGGGCCGGACGGCAACCTGTGGATCGGCACCGGCGACGGCGGTGGGGCTGGCGATGTCTATCGCAACGGCCAGAACCCCAAGTCGCTGCTGGGCAAGATGCTGCGCCTGGACGTGACCAGCGATTCGTCCAAGCCCTATCAGGCGCCGACCGATAATCCGTGGGTCAACCAGACCTGGAACGGCCAGACGATGGCGCCCGAAATCTGGGCCGTAGGCCTGCGCAACCCCTGGCGCTTCAGCTTCGATCGTGCGACGGGCGACCTGTGGATCGGCGATGTGGGTCAAAACGCCTACGAAGAAGTGGATTGGGTGGCGGCTGAGCAGAAGGGCTATCCCAATGGCGGCCTCAACTTCGGCTGGCCCATCATGGAAGGCGTGCATTGCTATGGTTCTAGCGCCGGGTGCAACCGCCAGGGCCTGGCGCTGCCGGTAGCGGAGTATGACCATGATACCGGCGGCTGCGCCGTGACCGGCGGCTATGTCTACCGCGGCGCGGCCATACCTGAGCTGGAAGGCGTTTACTTCTACGGCGACTATTGCAGCGGGTACATCTGGGCGTTGCGCGCCGCTGGCAGCGGCGTGCAGGCCCCCGTGCGCGTGTTCGCCAGCGATCTCAACATCAGCTCGTTTGGTGAAGATGAAGCCGGCGAGCTGTACGTCGCCGACCTGGGCAAAGGGACGATCTTCCGGCTCGTCAAGCCGTGAAATTCCGCAGCAGGCAAAGGCGCGCAGGGAAAACGCCAACTCTCACCGCCTTTGACGCGAGCGGGTGTATCTCAGGGTGGGCGTGTGTCCCGTAGGGACACCTGATCTTATCCCCGCGGTCGCGGTATCGCCAGGGGATACGCCGGGGCGCCCTCATTCAATCGTCCCTACGGGACGACGGACGCGGGGCCGTCGCGGATCTCAAGTCAAGCGTCCCTACGGGACAACGGACGCGGGGGCCGTCGTCGATCTCGAGTCAAGGCGTCCCTTCGGGACGACGGACGCGGGGCCGTCGCCGATCTCAAGTCAAGGCGTCCTTCGGGACGACACGCTCACTCAGCGTGACCTGGACGTGTCGTAAGGGTAAAACCGGCGCAGTGTTTTCACC
The DNA here is from genome assembly GCF_900491745.1 of Candidatus Amarolinea aalborgensis. Classification (NCBI taxonomy): domain Bacteria; kingdom Bacillati; phylum Chloroflexota; class Caldilineae; order Caldilineales; family Candidatus Amarolineaceae; genus Candidatus Amarolinea; species Candidatus Amarolinea aalborgensis. The sequence goes on from NZ_UETR01000017.1 coordinate 52,382, forward strand.
GATGGGTTGGCTCAAATAACCAAGAGGGCCTGAGACGCCCTTGACGGCCAAATCTGCGGGCGACATGAGGCAACGCATAACGGCGGAATTGTTCATCAAGAAAGAGCGGCTCATTGAGAGAGCCGCTCTTTCTTGATTGTTCGCAAGCGTGTTACTTTAGCCCCAAGTCAATCAATGCCTCTTTGAGGCCAAATCTGAGGTCGCCCACTTTCGCCTTGAGGCTCTTGGCGTTTGTCGGGACCTCATAGATAGCTGTGCAGGTCTTCGTAACGTTCGGATTGAGGCTTTCTACCACACACAGTTCCGCGGTCGGTATGAACATGAACACGTCGCCTGCGCCTTTGAAGGTACGGTCTTGGTCGTCAACAAGATCGAACCCGGCAAAGGTCAGCATATCTTTGCTCAAGTTTTCCACCTCAAAACGCAGTTGCACGAATCGCCCGGTCGTCGTCTTGTCTTCAACAAACTGATTGTCGCTCTTGAGCTTGTTGCCTAAGTCTTTCGCCGAAACGATCTTCCACCGCACCTCGCCAACCTTCACATCCTGTCCAACGGCCGGCAATGGCGTGGGAGCAACCGTGGGCTTTGGCTGCGATGGCGTAGGAGCGACCGTTGCCTCGGGTTGTGAAGGGGTGCTTACACCGGATGATTGGCTGGTGGGTGTAATTCCTGGATTCGTGGCAGCCGTATCGTTGTTGGCGCGATTGCCACCGCCCCCGATGGCGCTCAGGATACCGGCAAGCACGGCTAACCCGATGAGGCCCAAACACCCGAATTTCAAGAATTTCTTCATGGCTGGACTGGCTCCTTTGTTGGGATGATGTTTGACCTTGGAGGATCGCCAGCTCGGAGGCAATCTCCACAGTGTCAGATGTCAATAGCCGAAAGAGGATCTTCGGCCACACCGATTGAGCGCGAGTATAACATGAAAAAAAAAAAACGCCAACTTTTACCTGGATTACAACAAGGGCCGCCTGGCCTGTGTGTCCCACACCTGAATAACAACAGAGAAAAACTGCGCTGTCAACCACAGAAAAGCCGCCGATGGCGGTCGGCGGCTGAAACAGCGAGAAGCGTGCTGAAGCCAGGCTCAGCATGGTGGGTTGAATGTCCTTCTTGCGCAGTCCTGGCCCTCACATCAGCGGTAGATTGAGATAGCCATCCGGAATGAAAAGGCTGCCCTGGGTGACGCCTTGCGGCGCCCACTGCGCAAGCTGCCTGTTCAGTTCAAAAGCTGAGCGCGCGCCAGCCAGGGTGTCACTGAACGCGCGGGCGATGCGCGTCACCTGCTCGGCCGTTTCGTGCACGAACTCCAGGCGCCAGTGCTGGATGCCGGCCTGGCGCCAGCTTTCCAGGTGCTGGCTGGCTTCCTGCGCCTCCGCGCCGAAGACGGTGTTGCGGCAGCCAACATCGGCCATGACCGCATGGCTGCGGCCGGCCACGTCGCGCAGGGCCACGCGGTGAGTTTCGCACGGGTGGCCGCAGTCCTTGTAGCTCGTGCCGTTGGACAGAAAACGGCAGAAGACGCAGTGCTCGGTGTGGAAAACCGGCAGATGGTGGTAGGCTACGACTTCGATCTTGTCCGCGCCGATGCCGCGGGCCAGATCGGCTACCTGCGCGGCGTTGAGATCGTGCGTGGGGGTGATGCGCTGCAGGCCGCGGCGCAACAAGAGGTCCGCAGTCAGGACGTTGGCCGCGTTCAGGCTGAAGTCGCCGATCAGCGGCAGATGCGGGGCCACTTGCAGCGCGTAGAGCAGGCCGGTGGAACGCACCACGATCGGACAGTCGAGGCGCAGGAGGAAGTTGACGATGCGCTGCTCGTTGGGCTTGAGCACGCGCGGGCTGGCGACGCGCGCGGTGACGCCTGCGGCCTGCACCCGCTCCACAGCCGGGCGCAGACCGTACAGATCGAGATAGTCCAGCGTGATGCTGGCCGGCCGCAGGGCCAGCGCGGCGTCGAGCTGTTCCGGCGTGCGCACCAGCAGGTGCAGCTGCGGCGCCAGGTCAAGCGCGGGCGCCGGGCTGATCTGCGCCAGGGCTGCAGCCAGCATGGCCTGCGGATCGTGAATCTCCGGCACGCGCGGCTGGCCGAGGTGGTCGGCCAGCTGCTCCACAGCCTGCCGGCGCAGTTGGTTGAGCAGGGAACTGGGCGCAAACGGGCGTCCGCGTACGTCGAGGTGCAGCTCAGCCAGGGTATAGGGCGTTTGACCCAAACGACCCAACTGCTGGCGCAAGAATTCATCCGTCAGCGCCCGCTGCTGCGCCGCGGCCAGCGGTTCGTCGCTCTGCACGCTGACCGGCAGGTCCGGCCGGGCCAGCAGCGTCCAAGTCATGCGCAGCGGCGCGCCTTCATGCGCGGTGACGTGAACGGCCAGCGGCTGCTTATGGCGCGGCGAGGCGGCCTCGGTGAACGGCCGCGCGGCCTTGTCCAGGTCAGGGTCGTGCGTGCGCCACACCAGGTCGCCGGGCCGGATACGGCCAAAATCAAGCGCGCCGTTGCCGAACTGTACTTCCAGTTGGCCGTTGCGTGCGGCGGTTGCCTGGTACACGCGGCCGCCCTCTTCGGGCAGCTCCGGACTGCGCCAGTCTGCGGCATCGAAGACCACGCCGTCGCCCGACTTCAGCGGCGCCACGGTCGCGTCCGCGGAAGGCGCCAGCACGATGCGATCGGCCAGCACGCGCGCGACGCGGCCCATCAACACGCCGCGGTGTCGCGGCGCGCGGCCGGATACGACGGTTTGGTGGTTCGTGCCGGTAATGAAATGCGCGCCCAGCCCGCGTGAGTAGACCTGTTCCAACTGGAGTTCCTCACGGCGGGTCACGCTGAGCGGCAAGCCGGCCCAGGCTTCGTCCACGGCCTTGCGATAGGCCGCGGTGGTCAGCGCGACGTAGTTGGCATCCTTGTAGCGGCCTTCGATCTTGAGCGCGGCAATGCCAATCTGCACAATTTCCGGCATCTGCTGCAAGGCGTAGAGATCGCCCGGCGAGAGCAGGTAGCGCGCATCGCCCAGCGGCGTCAGGCGGTCATCCACCAGCAGCTCGTAGGGCAGGCGGCAGGCCTGCGCACATTGGCCGCGGTTGGCGCTGCGGCCGCCCCAGGCTTCAGAAGAAAAGCATTGGCCGGAGTAGGAGACGCACAGCGCGCCGTGGACGAACATCTCCAGTTCGCAGTCGGTTTGGCCGCGGATGGCGCGCACCTCGTCCAGCGACAGTTCGCGCGCCATGACGACCCGGCTGACCCCAAACTGCTGCGCCAGGCGGATGCCTTCCGCGCTGGTCAGACTCATCTGCGTGCTGCCGTGGATTTCGAGCGCGGGCGCCACCTGGTGCGCGAGTTGGGCCATGCCCACATCCTGCACGATGATCGCGTCCGCGCCGGCCTCGATGATGCCGGTCAGCGTTTGTACGGCTTCGGCCAGCTCGTGATCGAAGATCAACGTGTTGAAGGTGACGTAACCCTTGGCCCCGCGGCGGTGCAGGGTGGACATGACCTCCGGCAGCTCGGCCAGCGCAAAGCCCACTTTGGCCCGCGCCGTGAAGTGCTTGAGGCCGAAGTAAACGGCATCGGCGCCGGCTTCGATGGCGGCCTGCATCTGCGGCCAGTAGCCGGCCGGGCTCATGATTTCTGGTTTGGCAAGGCGGATTGGTTGGTTCATCGCAGGGCCATTGTAGGGGAAAAGAGAGCGATAGGCAAAACATGATTGAGAGCATTACGCCGGGCCACAACCTCTGCTAAAATGGGTGTCATGAATCCAATCACGCAGTTCTTCGTGAACCACATCATCGAGGTTTACTTCTTCTACGGCCTGGCTTTCTTCACGATGGGGCTGGCGCTGGCGCTCTCCGGCCGGCGGACGTCTGAACTGCAGTTTGCGCGCGCCATCGGCCCGCTGGCTGTTTTTGGCCTGCTGCACGGCGCGCACGAATGGGTGGAGATGTTCCAGCAAATCGCGGCCGTAACGGATGGCTATCGGCCGCCGGTCAGCCATGAGATCATGCGCCTCTTACTCCTGATCGTATCGTTTGTGGCCCTGGACGCCTTCGGCATCGTGCTCCTGCGCCGCGAGGCGCCCAATTGGCGGCGCGTCGCGCAGCCGGTGGGCCTGCTCGTTGGTGTGTGGGCGCTCAGCGTGCTGATGGTGCAGTTGATTGCCGAACCGACGCTGCCGCAGCTCGTGACCCTGGCCGACGTGTTGGGGCGCTACGTGCTGGCGATGCCTGGCGCGGTCATTGGCGCGTGGGCGATGATGTCGCAACAGCACGAATTCCGCGACTACGGCATGCCCCAATTTGGTCGCAACCTGGTGTGGTGCGCCACGGCCCTCTTGCTCTACGGCGTCCTGGGCCAGGTTTTCGTGCGTCAAACCGCGCTCTTTCCTTCGACCGTGCTCAACACCGCTTTGTTCTTACGCTGGTTTGGCATTCCGGTGCAGCTCTTCCGCGGGATGATGGCGGCGTTGTGGGCGTTCTTCATGGTGCGCACACTGGAGGCCTTCAAGTTGGAGAGCCGTCTGCGGCTGGCCAAAGCCAATGAGGCCCGTTTGCAGGCTCTGCACCAGGTGGTCAACGCCCAGGAATCGGAACGCCAGCGCGTGGCCCGTGAACTGCACGACGCCACCGGCCAATCGTTGGCGGCCATTGCGCTCGGCCTGCGCGGCGTAGAAACGGTCCTGGCCACGGGCACGGCCATCCCCGCGACGCTGCTGCCTCAAGTTCGTGAGTTGAAGAACTTCAGCACCGATGCCATTGGCGAGCTGCGCCAGATCATCGCCGACCTGCGGCCGGCGTTGCTGGACGACATGGGGTTGGAAGCCGCGTTGGATTGGTATGTCCAAGAGTTTCAACGTCGCCACAACGTGCGCACCTTCCTGGATGTGCAGGGTTCGATCAAACGCCTGCCATCCGAGTATGAAACGGTGCTCTTTCGCATCACGCAAGAAGCCCTGACCAACGTGGCCAAGCACGCGCGCGCCAGCCAGGTCACAGTGCAACTGGAGATGGCGCCGACCCAGGTTTCGTTGGTCATCGAGGACGACGGCGTGGGCTTCGATGCGCGCAAATTACTGACTAGCAGCGCCTCACGCACGGCCTGGGGCTTGCTGGGAATACAAGAACGCGCCATCCTGATGGGCGGTGAGTGCTCGATTGTCGCGACGCCCGGCCAGGGTACGTTGATCGAGATCAAGCTGCCGTTGGCGCAGGAAGTCAACCATGGCTAGAATCAAATTACTGCTCGTGGACGACCATCAAATTGTGCGCGCGGGCCTGCGCATGTTGTTCATGGCCGAGCCAGACGTTGAGATTGTGGGCGAGGCCAGCAGCGGAGAAGAGGCTCTGGCCGCGGTTGCCCGCGGCCAACCTGACATCGTGCTGATGGACGCGGCCATGCCGGGCATGAGCGGCATGGAGGCCACGCGCCGCATCAAACAGGCCTATCCCGATGTGGCTGTGTTGGCCTTGACCATGCACGAAGACGAGCGCTATTTCTTTGAGATGCTGAATGCCGGCGCGTCTGGCTATGTGCCCAAGCGAGCCGCGCCCGATGATCTGATGTCGGCCATTCGCGTCGTCAGCCAGGGCGATGTTTTCATCTACCCCTCGCTGGCCCGGCTGCTGGTGAACGATTTCCTGCAGCGCTCCGAGGCCACGACCGGTGACAGCCTGGACTCGCTGACCGCACGCGAGCATGAGGTATTGACCCTGATCGCGGATGGCCTATCGAACAAAGAAATTGCCGACCGCCTGGTCTTAAGCGTCAAGACCGTGGACCACCACCGTGAAAACATCATGCGCAAACTCAATCTACACACGCGCGTGGAATTGACCCGCTATGCCATCGGGAAGGGCCTCATCAGCGCCGGTCAGACGTCAGAACGCTGAATACGAAATGCTGAATTCGGAATGCTGAATCGCGGCTGCCAGATATCCGGTTAGTTGCCCATGCGCTCGGCGCACAACCGCGAACGAAAATTCCGGCAGGCCAGGAGTCCCGAACTTGTTCGGGTTGTTACCACGCCAGTGCAAGTTGCCGACTTGCGCTGCGTCTTGGCGCATCAGGATTTCAAATGCGCGCTTCGGCGATATAGTCAGTCCGCTTCGGTTTCTATCCAAAGTATCTGCACGGACGCGTGGGGCAGAGGGGTCAGCAATGTCGAATATGTATCCCATGTTGATCGGAGGTTGAACCATGATGCAATTTCTGTGCTCCATGACGTGTATGCCCAGTAGGCCTGGGCGGCTCGGGTTGATTATTGGTGGCGTGATCGTCCTCTTTCTTGGTGCTTGTTGGCAGCCCCCCAGTGCCAGAGTACACACTGATGACCGACTCACTCCTATAGAAATGCCTTCAGTATCAGCAACTGACTCATTACCACGGCACCCTACAGCACCTCCAGACCCTACGTTAGCCGCTGTACCTGAGCCGTCTATCACTAACGTACCCACCGCACCTCTGCCACCCACCGTACCACTGACGTTGAGTTTGCCAGGTATTCTGTATGAATCAGGTGGTGAACCTTACTGGTTAGCGGTGAATGACAAATCACAACCTGTCGGTCCATCGGTGCGGGTACCGTTCGAGTTGCCCGCAGACGGACGCATCATGGAGATATCTCCTTCGCCAAACGGCAGTCGAGTGCTCTATCATGTTGTTATCAAAGGCCCTCCCGATAGTGAAAACTCGTCGGCTTATTACAGCTCTGTACCACCGAACGGGCCGGTCTACCCATCGCCTATCGAGGTACGTCCTCCGAAGCTCTGGGGTTGGCATTCGAACAATCAACAATTGGTTTATGGATGGTTTGACATCGCCCTCATTGATGTCAATACAGGCGACGTCAGCCTGGTAGTAGCCGATCTTGACACCTGGATTGGCGGCGCGCCCGTCGGCAATGCAGAACTCGATGGCCTGGCATTTTCACCCAACGGACAAGACCTCATAGCCTCTTTGGCTTTTGGCGGTGAAACCTGGCAGGTCTGGATGGCAAACGCGGATGGCTCCGGTCCTCGCAAGTTGTTCGATACCCACTCTGCTGTCTTTGATATTCACTGGTCATCTGATGGAACACAAATTGCCTTTGCGGGCAGCGGTTTGGAAGTCATGGATTCTGATGGCAAAAACCGGCGGACATTTAGCAACAAACCCTCCAGCGGATATGGTTTCGAGTCCAGATGGTCACCTGACAGTCGTTTCATCGCCTATACTGGCGCAGAAGTTTCTGGTCTTGATCCGTTTGTTGGAACCCGCGCCTATATTGTGGATATTGACACGGGTGAGGAGTGGCCGCTTGTTCCTGACAAGGTTGAGGGACGCGGTGAGATCCAACCTGCCTGGTCCGCAGATAGTCAACGGGTGATCTTCATCTCGACCCGGAGCGGCGCCTCTGAAATCTGGATGGCAAACCGTGATGGAACGCAGCTACAGCAACTAACCACGGATGGCAAAGAGAAGTCAGTCTCACCAGTTTGGATAGCTGACGGGGGACCAGAACCATGATGCATAAACTTGGCGCCTACTTCATGATGTATCTTCAATAATCCGGGGTAACCAGTTATGTTGGTTCCCAGGAAGCGCCGGAGTGACAGTTCGACGCTTTGCGCGGATGAGGTCGGCGAGATCAGGCATCAGCGCGACACGCGATCATGGATGTAGCGATAGATGCTGACGCCCAGCTTCTGGCTGACGGCCGTCAGAGTCATAGCAAACAGTCCTAGCGTTGACTTCATCGTGCGCTACGGGCCAAAGCTGACATCACGTTTGCGCGCTGGCGGGCACCAGTTCCGGGTTGTTGTGCAGGGGATTTCGGGATGGTCGAGACCAGCAAGAGGTTGGTCTTCGAACTTGGTCTTTCAATGCGCTCATCCGGCTTCGGTAGCCAGTCACCGTGGCGAACAAGGTATCGAACTTGGTCTCGAGTCGCTTTCTCGTCTGTGCTGGGCTGTTGATTTGTAGGTCAGCAGTTCGTCGTAGTATTTCCAGAACTGCTTGGTAAACTCGGTCAAGAGGTTGCGGAACGGCGGACTGCTCGGGTCAAGTTTCTTTGTAGTGGCGGCCTTCGTGAATCAACACAGCGCCAGTTGCTCAGTCACCCAGTTGAATTGGGGAGCGTCATCGCACAGCAGGAGTTTGACGACCGGAACTCCAATTGGGCATGGTAGGAGGCAACGGTCGCCGCTTCAAGATGTGCGACGCTGCTGCGGCCCCAGGGCCGGTGACGTTCGTCCAACAGAGCTTTGAACTGGCTTCACTCAAGTCCTGGTCTTGCGGCAGACCTTGTACGATGCGTACGGTGCGCTGCGCCAAGCCGAACACGTACAGAAACTGATGGCTTCGGCATTGACCCGGAAGGTACGGACGTGCAGATTACGCAGTACGTCCACAATGGTCAGCCGGTCTTTGTGGGCCGTCGTGAAGTACGCCGTATACAGCGGATTACATACCACATGACAATGCTCATTCTAGCCATTGACCCGTGCTGCCGTATCGTTCAGGTGTTGCTACGGGCTGCTGCGCAGTCCCGCTTCAGATGGCAGCCTCTCGGCGTGCAGGTCCGGCCAGTCTTTGATCAGCCAGTTCGACAACTCACCCCGCCGACAGTTGGATACCAACATTGGCGAAGAACCTATATCTTCGGCCTCGCCACGTTGCAGGAGCGAAATACTGCACCAACGCCAGCGCTTTGATCCCCGGCCCAAACTGTCCTGTAGCCCGGCGGCAGTGCCGCCAGATACACCCGTGCGCTCGCTCGGTGAGTAGTACTTCCTTTGCAGGGTACAGCACGTTGTCGGTGGATGACCACATCCGCACAACGCTGTCTTCGTAACCCTTGAACTCCGCATCGGCAGGCAGTTGCGTCTTATCAACCGTCAGCACTTCTTCGCGATCAATCGTGATCTTCGTCCGCTCTTCTGCCATGCCTGGTGGCTTGCGCCGCTCGGCCTCTGACGAGTGGTTTCTTATCTGCCCCAGGCGTCTTGCCACGCCGATTGGGCTTGATATCCGGCTTGCCTTGTTCACTCCTTCCGGTGGTTGTTCTCGTCGCGCAGTCGCTGCACCTCGGTTTGCAACTGGCGCACCGTCGCCTGAAGATCCTCAACCAAGTTCAGCAACCCAACGATGGCACGCTTGGCCTGCGCTACATCCTCGAGCTTCGATCCAGATGAAGCTGTTCGAACAACATAATCCCTCACCACTGCACGGGTCAGACTATTCAGCTCACGGCACCGGCACAACGACTCCGAGTAGCACGACTGACAGCCGCTTGTCTGATGATCATTGTCCTTGACACTGTACCAGTTCACTCCCCGGTTTATTGAGAAGATACTTCATGATCGCCTGTATCATGGGGATAACAGATGCGGGCGCTCCTCAATGACTTCCCATCGCTTGCCCACGAAATGCCCTACAACCAAGATGGGGAATTCACCCGATTGAATTCTCTGCCTGGTGGGTGTATCCTCTAGACAAGAAATCGCTCCGGCTGTCACCATCCACACGATTGAACGCACAGCCGCAACGAAGGATTATCAAGGGAGGATGACGGAGGACAACAATGGAAACACTACTGACCACACTGATTGTTGCAGGTATCGCCCTGTTGCGTTTTGGTCTACCCCTGCTGATCATTAGCCTGGTCGCTTTCTTGCTGCATCGCCTGGAAGCGCACTGGCAGATGGCGCCGTGTTGAGGTGAGAGACTTCCGAAGTCTTTGAGACTTCGGAAGTCTGGGGAGGCAATGATGACGACGTTCATGGATGTTCTGCTCGTGTTAGGGATGTTTTTGCTGCGCATCGGCGTGCCGTTGCTCATCACGCTGGCGTTGGGTTACGCGTTGAGTCGCCTGGACGCACGTTGGCAAGCTGAAGCGGACGCGGCGCGGCGGGCTGAGCAAGCAGCCCTGCGCCGCCAGCCGGCGCCCGGTTTGATCTGGCCCCGCCCCACGATGGCCGCCTCTGCCCTGACGACGGACATCGCGGGCGCTCCCTGTTGGAGTGTCAAGGGGTGTGGTGAGACGCAGCGCCAGGCCTGCCCGGCCTTTCGCCAGCCCACTTTGCCGTGCTGGATGGCCCGTTGGCGCACAGAGGGGGCAATTCCGAGCGGCTGCCCGGACTGCACCCTGTATCTCCCCTTTGCGCCATCCATGCCCACCGGCGATCGACCAGCCGTGGTTCACTGACAACCTCAGCGACATCGGATCAGTGGCGCCCGATGTCGTGCAGAAGCCTCCCTACAAATTCATCAGGGGTCGTGAGAGCTTGGAACCCTTCACACGACCCCTGATGTTTTGTCTCGATATGGTTTCGCGTGGCTGCGCTGTCAACTGCCACGCATGGGCGCCAGGCTCTTGGACAGAGCCAGTAAGCGCACCGATTTGCGCCCCAGCGCCACGCGACGCTGCTGCCCCGTGAACTCGAAACCCAACCGCCGCCAAAATTGCTGCACGCCGAACGCCTGACCGGCGACGTGCAGTTCGACCGCGCTGAACCCTTGCTGACGCAGCCAGCCCTCGATCAGGCGATAGGCCTGGCTTCCAAACCCCTGCCGCTGGCGGGCTTCACACACCAGCAGCAGTCCCAGGGTGACGATCTGCGGTTCAGGAAAACCGAGGCGCAGATCTAGCAGGCCAATCAGATCGGGCAACCCGGCTTCATCAGGCACAAAAAGACCAAGCCACAAGCGGCCTGGCTGGCGGGCCAGGTTGTCGAATTCGCGCTGCGCCTCATAGGCGGGCGCCGGCGCTCCCGTCATCAGCTCAAAATAGCCAGGCGTGGCCTCGTACACCGCCTGCACCGCAATCACGTCATCAGCGCCCAACGGTCGCAGCGAGACCGGTGTGCGCGCGGTCACAGCTCCTGCACCTGCGCGCGCAAGGCGCGCAGGTCAACGGCCGCCTGTATGAGACGACCCTCAATCTCACTCAGCTTGGTGCGCTCGGTGCGTACGAAACGTGTGTACGGCGCCATCGCCTCGCGGATGCGACGCACGGAGCGCCCCAGTTCTTGTTCGAATTCGGCGCTCAAAGACGCGGCCAGATTGCCGCGCAAGGTCTCCATCTTCGTCTTGAGGTCGGCTTTGGCCTTGCGCCGTCGCGCCGGCAAGATGTAAAGCCCCAACGCAGCCACCGCGCCCGCGGCCAGCACGCCGCTGACATCCGCCAGCGTGGTGTGCAGAATCACCACCAACACCGTGCCCAATCCCAGCGCACCCACCTCCGCAATAGCCGTCTGCGCGACCGCCATCTGCACGGAATCGGCGAGTTGACGCGCTTCGCCGATCCGGTCATAGCTCGCCACCACGTCGCGCGCGGCGCGGCCCACCGATGCCAGCAGCTCACGGCGATTGAACTCGAACTGCCCGCCCAGTTGCCCAACGATGCGATCCTGGTGCTGATCGGCGCGACGGTTGAGATACTCCATGACGCCCTGCCACTGCTTGAAATCACGCTCGACCAGCCAGTCAATCAACTCGCCCACCTGCACTTCGATCTCCTGCACTGCGCCGGCAATCACCTTCTCCTCGAACTCGCCTTTGACCTTGCTGGTGTTCACCAGATCGAACACGCGCCCCACGCGCACGGTGTCATCGAAAAACTCCATGCCGCGCGCCGACATCTCGTGCAGTACGTTATCCACGTGGCTGAGCTGATACTTGAAGTCGTGCCGCATCTCCTCTTCGTACGCGCCCAACTGGGTGTCAATCGTATCAATCGTGCGGAAGTCTTCGGTCAGCAGGCTCATGCGCGCCTGCGTGTTGGCCTGGTACTGCTCCTGCAAGCGCGCGGCCACGCCCAGCGGGTTCTCCAACTTCAGGCGCACGCGCTGGCGTTGATCGAGTGTGCCCAGGATGAACTCCTCCAGCGGGCCAAAGCGGCTGGCCTGCCAGAGTGCGCTGCGCTCGACGCCAGTCACGGTCTTGGCTTTCTGCGCCAGGCGCGCCGACACCGGAAAGATCTGCGGCCGGACGCCCAGCAGCGTTTGCGCGTTGTCCTCGACAAACTGCGTGATCTGCTGAATCTCATCCTCTTCCTCAAAAATGTCAATCTTGTTGATGACAATGACCACCTTCTTGCCCCAGTCACGGATGCGGCTCAGAAAGGTGCGCTCCGATTCTGAGAAGGGGCGGTCGGCCGAGGTGATGAAGAGCACCAGGTCGCTGCGCGGCACGAAGTCCTCGGTGATTTCCTGGTGGCGCTGGATGACCGCATTGGTGCCGGGCGTATCTACCACGTTGATCTCTTCCAGCCAGGCCACCGGCAGGGTCAACACTAGCACATCTTCCTCGCGCAGGGCCTGGGACTGCTCGGCGCCATAGCGCAGGACATTGATGCGATTGGTGGTCGGCGTCACCCCTTCGGCCAGCAGTTTCTGTCCTAGCAAGGCGTTGATGAAGGCCGACTTGCCGGCATTGAATTCACCCACCACGACCAGCAAGAACAGCTCTTCCAACTGGCGCAGGGCCAGCGCCAGGCGTCGTTCATCTTCGGGCGCGGCATCCAAGCGCGCCAGGGTGACGCGCAGGTCTTCGAGCAGCGTCCGTTCCTTTTGCAGCAGCTCGGCTTGTTGTTGATCGAGTAGGTTTCGTAACATGGCGTCTCCCTCTATTTGAACCCGCTGGCGGCAAACACGAGCTTGAGAATCCGCTCACGCTCGGCTGCGGTCGCCCAGCGCGGCTGCGCGTAATCTTCCAGGATCGTCGTCAGCAGCTCCGTTTGCAGCAAGCGGCCTTCATAGATCGTATGGCGTGGAATCAAGCCCTGGCGTACATTGTCGGCAAACATCTGATCGAAGAACAGGTTGCCCAGGCCATAAAGGATGATGCGCCGGCCGTCCTGGCTGAACTCCACGGCCTGCGGCTGATGCGCCTGCACCCCCGTGACGATGTCGGCGCCGTCGGCCAGCGTCGCGCGGAACTGAATTTGATTGTTATAGCTTGGCTCGTACTCGTAGGTTTCTTCCGCCTGATACTCCACCAGGATGACGTCGGCCCAGGGGCGAATGTCCGTGATGGATTGCTTCATCGTCGCCGGATCGTACACGCGGGCGCCGGGCGATTTGCTATCGGCCCAATTCCACTCTGGCCCAAAGCTGTTGGCGCCCAGGAAGGCCAGCTTGTTGCCATGATCGGTGATCGTCAACGGGCGGCTGGCTTCCACGTCGTTGCGACCGCCGCCATAATAGGGCAGCCCTTCCTTGTCGTACAGGTCCAGCGTGTACAGGAACGGTTCGATGCCGTAATCCAGCATGTGGTTGCCGGTCAGGCCGATGATGTCCGCGCCTACCAACTTGATCGCGGCCATGTACGCAGGTTTGCTGCACAGCACCAGCAGGTCTTTGATGGGCCGCGCTTCGCAGCCCGTGTAAAACGGGATTTCGTTGCTGATATGCGTGATGTCCGCGGCGCTCAGCACGTCGGCGATTTTGCGCGCGGGGAAGGCGGGGTCCCCGCGCTGCTCGATGGCGTACGCGGTGTTGCGGGCCATCGCCGTGACACCGGTCATAATCAGGCTGGTGATGTGGTCAGTGTGGCGGTTCGTCAACGGCGCCTGCATCGGCAAGGCGCGCGCCAGCGCCTGCGCCAGCCCGGCATCCCCGCTGATCCAGGTGCGCACCGCCAACGGATACTGCGCCAGCGGAAGATCGCGCGCCAGGATATTCAAGCCATCCACCGGCAGCGCGGCCATCTGCGGCATCAGCGCATCGAACGGCGCGATGGCGAGCGCGGTTTTTTCCTTCCACAGACGCGTCAGGAGATCCTCTGCTGTGACCACAGCCACGGTTGGCCCCGGCGGCCCCCACAGGCCCGTCAGCGCGCGGGCGGTCTCTTCGGTCACGAGCAGGACCTGCAAACCGTCGTCGGTGGGCTGGCCTTGCCATAAGCCCTGCAGCGACGCGCTGGCGATGCCGCTGCGCAGGGTGGCAAACCAATCGGCCGCCGCATAGACCTGTTCGGCCAGCAGAACAGCGTTGTCGCCCGCGCGCGGGCCGATAGTCAAGGTTGCCGTCGCCGTGTCGGTGATCAGGATGACGCCCTGCGCGGAGGCCCAAGCAACAATCTCCGTGCGCAGCGCGGCCGGCGCGCTGAGGTCAAGCGCCAGGGTTTTGGGCGGGATGGGTGTGCTCGTTGGCGTCGCCGTGGGCGTCGTGTTCGTGGGGGCGGCGGTTGGCGGCGCCGCGGCGGTTGCGGGGGCTGCGTCGGTTGTTGGACTGGCGGCCGCCGTGGGAGCCGCGGGCGATGGGCTGGGCTGGGAGCAAGCGCCCAACGCGATCAGCGCGCTGACGCCCAGGGCAAGCAGGAGTTTCGTGTGCAGTGGTTTCATGAGTCAGTTCAGACGATGCTGCGAATCTGCCCGCCGTCAACTTGTAGGGCAATGCCGGTGATGTAGCTCGCGCGGGCCGAGGCCAGGAAAACCACGGGCGCGGCGAATTCCTCTGGCTGAGCCATGCGGCGCAGCGGAATGTCATTGGCGATGGCGGCCGCGGCTTGCTCGCTGGTGATTCCCTGGCGGCGCGCGCGATCTTCCATCAAGTATTGCACGCGCTCGGTCTGCGTCCAGCCGGGGCAAACGCTGTTGACCAGGATGTTGTAGGGAGCGAGTTCATTGGACAAAGATTTGGTCAGCCCCAGGATGCCGGCGCGCAACGTGTTGGAGAGAATCAGGTTAGGCAGCGGCTGCTTGGCCGACAGGGAGGCGATCACGATGATGCGCCCGCCGCCGCGCGGCTTCATGTGTGGAATGGCGGCATGGATCAGGCGCACACTGCTCATCAGGTTGAGGCTGATGGCCTGCTGCCACTGCTCATCGCGCAACTCCTCGAAGAGGCCCGTGGGCGGCCCACCGGCATTGGCGATCAGGATATCCAGGCCGCCGAAATGGGCCGCAGCGGTGTCCACGGCGCGTTGGCAGGCCACAGGATAGGTGACATCGGCCGTGATCGGCAGCACTTCCGCGCCGGTTTCCTGGCGAATGCGCTCCGCCGCGGCTTTCAGCGGATCGGGCCGCCGGGCCAGGATGGCGACGCGTGCGCCTTCGGCGGCCAACAGCCTGGCGACGGCGAACCCCAGGCCGCTGCTGGCGCCGGCCACGCAGGCTACTTTGTCTTTCAGTCCAAGATCCATGGTTCCTCCTTCGTAGACGCCAAAACGTGCCCAAGATCGAGAGCCGAAGGCGTCCTTTCGTGTCTGCGCGACGCGCGTCGCGGCTGCCCTACAAAGACGCCAGCCCCCAATTCTCAGAACCGAGAACTGAAGGCTGGCGTTTCATGCTGGTGGAGATGGCGGGTATCGAACCCGCGTCCGAAACATTCGGCAGAAAGTCCCTACAAGCTTAGTCGTCATTTTGGAGCTTCGCTCGCCGGCCCACTAACGACAGCGTGCCATGCAAGCTAACCGATGAGTCTTAGGCCGGTTCTATCGGTGTTGAACCGGCAGCAGCCCTCCTGTGTGTGTCGGTGTATGAAGCGCCAGGCGGCGCCACGCCCCATACGCCGTCCTCTCTAGCGAGAGGAGAGTGGCCGCTTCCCTACTCGATTAGGCAGCGAGCGCCATTGCGGGCGCAGCAGCGAAACGAGGAGCGAAGTTGAAGGCCTTGCCAGTGTTGGCAGTTAGTGTTTTGCTCTTTGTTAACGAGGAGAGAGCGCCTCGGCTTGCGACTCGCAACCAGCCTGCCCCGTCGAAACCATTCATCCCCAAGACAGGCTTATTATAGCACAAGCGCGCCGGAGATCAAAACGACGGAGGTCAGCGGGGGTGCGTTTCAGGTTGCGGCATGTCAAAAAAGTTGAAAATTGCCTCTTGACAAAGCTGCGCGCGTCTGTTATAAAGTTAGCAACATCGTCCCGTCTCCCGGCTTCTGCGGCCGCCCAGGCTGTGGAAGCTGAAAGCGAGAGTCCACTCCCGCCTGAGACATCCTTCTGGCAGTCAGGAAACTCCCTGACCCCGCCCCGTTCCGTTCGCTGCATGAAAGGAGTCTGTTGTCATGACCCGTTGGCGTTTCTCATCGTTCCATCGCTCTTCAGGGCGCCTTCCTATCCCGCGTCCGCTGCTGGTCGTCCTTCTGCTGGTTGTCTGCAGCCTGCTGACCTCAGCGGCGGCTGCGGCTACCCCCCCCCGCCACAAATAAATACCACTGCTAACATCATACCGCCTGCCCCCAGCTCAAACCTCATCGCAGCGTCGCCGACAGCCACGCCAACGGTTGGAGCACCGCCCGGCTTGGAGTCGGACTGCAAGCCGACTCCCTCGGCCACCTCCTCGACGCCCTGTCTCGGCGTTGACTGCACACTAACGTCCACGGCGACGCCAATTGAGATCGCACCACCTTGCGGCGAATTTCGCAGTGTATGCGCGAGAATGTTCGTGCCATCCTCTTTCGTAGACATGTGGTCTTCTGTGCCCCTTCTGTGCCCCATATGAAAGGAGGAAGCCTATACGCCCGACGACAAGGTTCGTTTCCTCGTGGGCAATGGCCCTCGTGGCTTGGAAGTTTGATTGCCAGAAACAGAAGACGTGGCTGCACCTATGAGTTCACCACAATTGCTGAGCTAAAGAAGCTCAAAGATGGCGAGTACAAGTCGGGGATGCTTCCAGGGCGCCCCCGGCCCAACCACCAATATAGCCATGCACGGGGCGACACCGTGCGGCCAAAACCGGCGTGCCGAGCCGAATCAGAGATGTGTCTACACGCCAACAACACACATGGGAGACTAAGATGAATCGTATAAACGAGAGGATCATGATCGTCATCGTTGTCCTGACCCTCCTGGTCTTTGGCGGTCTACCTGCTGCTGCCCAGGCCCCTCAGGACAATCGTCCCACGGATTATCTCACGCCAGTCATCCTGTTCCCCGGCTGGGGTGGCACGCGGCTCGCTGTCCGCGTCCACAATCAGACCGTCGCGCCCGAGTGCCCCAGCTCCGGGACTTTTGAGTACACGTACTTGGGTTACCCCGGCGCCGAGTTCAGCCAAGTGTGCCGGGACAAACTATTGACTCTGGTGGTCCACCTGCAGTCGATGGGGACCACTGTCAGCTCGGCCCCGTGGTTCTCGGAGCAGCATGGCGTCAAGGTTGGAATCGCGAACTATGGCAGGACCGAAAGCACACCGTTGTACGATCCCCTTTTTGCGCGCCTGGAGCAGGCCGGCTATGTGCGTAATGTGAACATCAGGGTTGCCGGCTACGACTTCCGCTTGACGCCGGATATGGGTGGCTTCTTGGCGCGCACAACTCAGTTGATCGAGGAAACCTACCGTGAAAACGGCAACACGCCCGTGCACCTGGTGGGCCATTCGAACGGGCCGTTCTATGCACTATACCTGTTGACCCATACCTCACAGCAGTGGAAGCACACGTACATCCATGGTTTCACGCCCATTGCCGGCAATTGGCCGGGGCAGGGGGGGTTCTATCAGTATCTCTTCACAGGGTTTAACGTTTCCACGGGCACTTTCCCGACAAACTCGGTGAATGCAGCCAGCAGCGCAGCCATGTACGTGAGCCACCCTTCCACGTATATGACCATGGCCGACCCCGCCTACTTCGGTGGCCAGGAAGTGGTAATACGAAACGGGTCAACGGGCCAGAACTACACACCACAGGATTACCAGCAGTTGTTCGAGGATGCTGGGTTGGACCTGGCAAAGCAGATCGCGCCACACTATTTCGGCTTCGTCAAATTCTTGCCACCGTTCTTTCCCTATGTCGATGTCTACGCCGAGAAGGGATCCGGGATCCAGACGATTGTGGGTACACAGTTGCCGAATCTCCAGGTAGGCTAGGTTCTTGGCAATACGCCTATCTTTATCAGGAGGGATGGTGACGGGAACCAGGAGGATATCACAAACGACGCCGTCCTAGTGTGGCAGGCCATGCCCTGTTACCATTTTGAGTTCCATGACAACCCGGGAGTCGATCACATTTCCCTCGCTCTGAGTAGTCAGGTTGTTTGGAATCGTCTACTGATGCACCTGCAACAACCCAGGTCCCAATGCCGGCTGGAGTAACTCGATCTGGAGTAACTCTGTGCTCTGGCAGCCTTCGCCTGGCGCTAAATCGAGCAGAAGCGCACATGGCAGGCTGTCAATCCATGTTGAGATTTCCGTTGAGGATTAACTCATATGGATAGGCGTTTGGGGAATGCCAGACCGCAAGTGGCCTAACGCTGACATTTCGTTGTCTTCCCGGCGGCAAAACGACTGACTGCTCACAAAGACCTATCTGACTGTGAAGCCCAGGGTAGCCCCCTGCGTATGTAGATGCAAGCTCTCGCCACCCTGGGCTTCTTCATACCCGTCGCTAGAACGCTACAGCTTCGGCGCGACGCC
>NZ_UETR01000033.1:0-34526 GCF_900491745.1 Candidatus Amarolinea aalborgensis
ACCATTCAACATTCGCACAAAGGACCAGCATCACCGCATGAACCAACGTCACCTTCTCACACCGGCGCTCATCCTCGCGCTGGCCCTGCTCTTCGGGGTCAGCGGCCTGCCGACCCGTGCACTGCAAGCGGCGCCGCCCGGCCTTCAGGCCGCGCCGGCCACGGGCTGGCAGATTCAATACTGGGCCCCGCCCGGCATCACCCTGCGCAGCCTGAAAATGATCAACACCCAGGTCGGTTACGCCGTGGGCGGGCCGGACTGGGGCTACAACGGCAACCCCTATGTGCTCAAGACCACCAACGGCGGCGTGGATTGGACGCGCCTGGCGTTGCCCGATGTCATCAGCGGCTGGCAGGGCGGCATTGACTGCCTCGACGCGCTGCGCTGCATCATCGTCGGCACCACCGGCCAGGCCAGCCGCACGACGGACGGCGGCCAGACCTGGGCCGTGCGCGGCGTTTCTCCTGATTACGGCGGCTATCTCTACGCCGTCTACTACGCGACCGATCAGATTGTGTTGGCCGGCGGCACCGATGGCAAGTCGTTCCGTTCGGCTGACGGCGGCCGCTACTGGAGCCAGTTCTTCCCCGGCGGCAGTGTGGTGGTCTGGGAGTTTCAGTGCTTCGGCTCCACTTGTTATGGCGCGGGCAACGGCGCCAGCCTGGTCTACTCCTATGACCAGGGCATCACCTGGTCGCGGCGCTTTGCCCCGGCGCACGACCTGCTGGGCATGAGCTTCCTGGATGTCAACACGGGTTGGATGGCGGGTCAGCACGGCAGCATCTACTACACCAACAACGCGGGCATTGGGTGGACGACCCAACTGAGCGGCGTCTTTCCCGACGATCTCTATTACACCAATTTTTACGACATCGAGATGCTGAATGCCTCCGAAGGTTGGGCGGTCGGCGGTCGTGATGACCGCAACGGCCGCATCTACCACACCGGCAACGGCGGCGCCTCCTGGACGCGCGAAGCCATGCCGGACACCGGTTTCGTTTGGGAAGTGGATTTCGTGGATGCGGCCCACGGCTGGGCCGTGACGCACGACGGCAAGATTCTGACCTACGGTGGGCCAGCCGGCAACACGCCCACGCCATCGCCATCAGGCACCGTGACCGAGACCCCGACCAGCGGCCCGACGGCCACGGCGACCGATACGCCCACGGCCGGCCCCAGCCCCACGCCAAGCCAAACGCCGACCATCACCCCGACGCCCACCAACACCCCAACATCAACGCCCACCCCACCGCAGGGCAGCTGGCGCACGCAGTGGCGCGGCAGCGATCTGACCAATTTGAACGACATCGAGTTCATCAATGCGCAGACCGGCTGGGCGGTCGGCAGCGGCGGCCAGGTCGTACGCACGGTCAACGGGCAAACCTGGGCTTTTGGGCAGATGACGCCGGCCGACGACGTGGAGGCGGTGGATTTCGTGGACGCCAGCAACGGTTGGGCGGCCGGCGCCAACGGCAGCATCTGGCGCAGCAGCAACGGCGGTCAAACCTGGACCAGGCAGACCACACCGACGACCCAACGACTCAAAGACCTGGTGATGACCGATCTCAGCACAGGCTGGGCGGCGGGTGAAAACGGGACAATCCTGCGCACCAGCAATGGGGGAACGACCTGGACAGTGCAAACCAGCCCGGTCAGTACGGCGCTGCAAGGACTGGCCGCATTGGATGGTCAGCGCGCGTGGGCCGTCGGCGCGCAGGGCGTCGTCATTGCCACCAGCAACGGCGGCGCGGCCTGGGCCACGCAGAGCAATCCGGCGATGGCCTGGGCCACGCTCAATCGCGTGACCTTCACCGATGCGCAAAACGGCTGGGTGGTTGGCAACGGCGGCCTCGCGCTGCGCACCACCAACGGCGGCGGCAGTTGGAGCTTGCTGACGCTGACTGATTTTGACCTCAAGGCTGTGGCCTTCTCATCGCCGCAGATCGGCTGGATCGGGGGCACCGAGGGGCGCGTGCGCCGCACGACCAACGGCGGCCAAACCTGGACCGCCGTCGAGTCCGGGGTGAGCACGACCATCCTGGCTCTGACCGCGCCAACCGATGACGACGTGTGGACGGCGGGCGTAGGGCATTTCATCTTGCACAAACAGGGCGCGGCGGCCATGGCGATTGCCGCGCCGTTCGGCGTCGCCGAGTTCAAGGGCGTGGATGCTGTGGACGCCAATCATGCCTACGTCGTGGGCGAGGAAGGCGCTATCGTCAAGACCACCGACGGAGGCGCGACCTGGAGCTACGTGCCCAGCCCTGCGCGGCAGTTGGATCCAGGTCTACCGCCGGCCTGGCTGCGGGGCGTCAAGTTCCCGGAGAACGATCAGACCGGTTGGGTGGCTGGCCGCTACGGCGCGCTGCTGCGCACTACGGACGGCGGCGTCAGTTGGACGCGTCAGTTCGTCAGGGATGGCAACGGCAACATTCACACCGGTTTCCTGTGGGTGGTCGAAGGGTATGACAACAACCACGCCATGACCGTGGGCAAGGAGGGCTTCGTCTTCCGCACCAGCGACGGTGGGGTCACCTGGCAGTTCTCCCAGGCCAGCATGGCGATCAACATTCGCGACCTGAGCTACGGCACGCACACGGCCGTCTACGGCGTCACCCTGTACGACTCGTTCGTCACCAGCGCCGACGGCGGCGCGAGCTGGATTCGCCGCTACCCCGGCAGCAACGGCGACCTGTTCGGCGTTGACTTCAAGGATGCCTACGTCGGCTGGATCGTGGGCAGCAGCGGCAAGATCATGCACACGACCAACGCCGGCGACAGCTGGGTCGTCCAGGCGAGCGGCACGGCGGCCGATCTGAACAACACCTCCTTCGCCGACGCCAACTTCGGCTGGGCGGTGGGCAATGACGGCGCGATCCGCTTCACCAATAATGGCGGCGCGCTCTGGAGTGCGCAGAGCAGCCCGGTCAGCGATCATCTGCTGTGGATTGACATGGTAGACGCCGCGACTGGTTGGGCCGTGGGCGCCAATGGCGCGATTATCAAGTACGAAGTGCCGCCGCCGCCCACCCCGACCCCCACGCCAACGAACACCCCAACGCCGACCAATACGCCCACACGCACACCGACGCCGACGGCCACGCCCTCGCCAACCAGCACGCCGACGCCGTCGCCGACGCCCAGCCCTACGGCGACCATCACCCCGACGGAGACGCCAACGGCGACGCCGACCGTAACGCCCTCACCCACGGCGACGCCGACGGCTACGGCAACCATCACACCGACCGCTACGCCGCCGTCGCGCAGCTACTGGTTTCCAGTAATCGTCAAGTAACGCCTTGCCGATGCTGGCGCGGCGCCTGCCGTCCCTAGACGTCACTACTGGTTTCTGGTAATCGTCAAGTAACCCCAAACTGGCGCCGACCGATCTTCGTGTCGGTCGGCGCCAGCCTTGTCTGAACGCTATGTCGGAGGACTGCGCCGCCGCCAGGTGCAGCTTGATACGGCTGAATTGTTGCCAGCGATGGCATGATAGTCGGGTCATCCGTCTATTCGGGCTTCATGTAGCTGATCGAGACCAGGCGCAGGCCCAAATCGCGCACTTTCCTCAGCAAGCCGTAGAGCGCGGCCTGATCAACCACGGGGCCGGTCAGGAGTGAATCGCCATCCTCTTCCAGCGTGATGGTCAATCCTTCAAACCAATCCTGCCACTGGGAACTCAGATGCCCGTTGACCCTGATTTGGTAGACCATTGGCTGGCCTCCATCACTTTCTGGGCTGCGTTTGTGCGACATGATTCCGTAGTTCATGGCCTTTGGGCGTCGGTTTTTCAACCTCTTGGAGTTGAAGGACTTCGGGCGCTCCGTGTTTAGTTGCTGCAATTGCTCTCATTTTGGGATTTTCCTTTCTCAGGTGCAATCGGCGTGGATGGCAGAGAGAGCACTCAGGCTTCTCTGCCATCCGTATCCACCTTTATGCGGGGTCAGGCAGCTGGTTCGCTGCTGTTCTTGCAAACAGGGAAGCGATTGCAGATGAGTTGAATCCCTTGACCGTGAGCCAGACGCCCAGCGATAACTCAAAGAGCGCAATCGGGAGCACGCCGATCCCCGTCAGCAGATAGAGCGGCCCGCTGGTGACGCCGAACATCACGACCATGGTGTTCGCGATGAGCAAGGGCGCTCCGATGATTCCAAGCAGGGGAAGAACACGCGGCGTCAGGCGCGACTGATAGAGCAGGGAGCCAAGCAGCAGGTCGTTCACGGCCGGCATGAGATTTTGGCCGAGGCGGAACAAGCCATATAAGATGACCAGGGCCTTGCCAGTGACCAACGCGTCTGCTCCGACCCCAGCCCGCCGCAAGGTAACAACAGCCAGCAGACAGACGACATCGGCGAAAATTGTGCTGGCTTCCAGGACTCGGGAGCCGATGAAGCCCAGCGCGACCCCTTCATTCTGCCGCTTGAGCACTGGATACAGCGCCGCCGCGGTGCCGATGCCGGCCAGGGCTACGATGATCTCCAGGATGGCGCCGATGGTGACAGCCGTATCCGTGCCAGGGCCAACAAGGTAGTTGGGGTCGCTCAGGACAGCACGGTAGAGAAAGCCGATCGGCATCGAGACAAAGGTAAGCAGGTAGAGTATGCCCGCTGCTAACGCGGTTTTTCTTGATGATGTCATCGCACGTTGGCCTTCTCCACGGACTGAAGTCTTGCTGTTGGTGTTCATAAGGTATCTTTCTCCGTTTTCGGCTCCCGGGTCAAGAGACTTGCTTGCGCCGTTCAGACCAGAGAGCATACCCCAACCAAGCCAGAGCGATTCCCATTGGCACCGCCGCAAAGCGCGCGATCTGGTGAGGAAGCTGCGACATGATGATCGCCAAAGGCCCTGATGAGGCAAGCAGGACAGCCGCCCAGCGCGGGAGGATGTGGGCGCGGAAGGTCGCGATGCCAAACAGCAGGAGGCCGAGCAAATAAAGCACGGGTAGGATGTTGAAGATCACGGCGAAGGCTCCGAGATTCATCGAGCCGCCGGCCTTACTAGCCATCCCCATGACGCTCTCCACGAACGTCGGCGCCACAGGCGCCAACAGCGGCAGGATGGTGGGTTCGGCGAATGCATAGCACATTTGGACGGCATAGAAGATAGTCAGCAGGAGATAACCAGCCAGCCCCAACCATCCGGTCTGCTCCACCTGCCTGGCGTAGAGCCCAGCAATGCCGAACAGGCCAAAGAGGCACATGACTGTCTTGAAGGAAGTGATGATGATGAATGCGCTGGTAGTGACCGACGCAAGCACGTCCGGTGGATGAATGGGCTGAATGGCCGCGAAAATGGTCCCTGCCACCATGGCGGATAATCCTGCCCAACGAATAAGGCTCGGGGTTGTGATCTTCATTTTACCCGCCATGGGTGCGGTCCGGCGATTGGTGTTCGCAAGATTGACTTCCTGACTGAGGTTCATCTGTCTGTCTCCTTCTGCTGAATCATACGGTTACGTGTCACGGTTTGACGCCCGGCACAACTGCCTGTTCGGCTTCAACTGAACACAGTGTACAAATGAATGTGGGGAGCGGTCATCCCCACAAGTGGGGATTGATGTGGGGATATTGGCAGGGAATGCCTGGGAAACAAAAATCCTGCCGGGCAAGCCATGAAGGTTCTTGCACCTGGCAGGATAGAGGAAAGCGTTATTTCGGGCCGTGCTGTGGCGCGACTAGACCAAATTCAGTTCGACTGCCCGTTTGACAGCCGCCCGGCGATCATTGACGTTGAGTTTGCTGTAGATGCTCTTCGTATGGGTGCGGACCGTGCTCAAGCCGATCATGAGTTCACGGGCGATTTCGGGTCCCGACAGGTCGGTTTTCAATAATCGGAGAACTTCCAGCTCGCGCTGGCTGAGCGGCTCGATCAAGGGCGGCGACGCAGGCGTGCTGGGTAGATGAGATTCGCCGACGCGCCGGCGCGGCTCGGCTTCAAATGCCGCCAGCAGGCTGCCGGTATAGCCTGGCATGATTCCGCGCTCGGCAGCTTTGCGCAGCAGCTGCGTCAGGGGTGGGCCTTCATCCAGGAACAGGCGGACGTAGCCTTCCGGCTCCGCCAGCGTCAGGGCGCGTTCCAGTGCGACGAGCGCCGGGGCAAGGCCGCCCTGCGCCTGGTGAGCCAGCGCCTGCAAGACCAGGATTTCGATCACGCTTCCCATCCTCCTGCCCCGTTGCGCGGCTGTCAGGAGGCGGTCGAGCCACGCGGTCGCTTCCTGAATCGAGCGGCCTGAGCGGTCGCTCTTGGTGCGCGCCAAAAGGATCCTGGCGAGGGTGATGTGCTCGAACTCGTGCAGATAGCTGGGTTCATCCTCAGCAGACAAACCCTGTTCACGCGCCCAGCCCAGAGCTTCATCCAGTCTTCCCTGCGCCACCCACGCCCGTGCTTTCCACGCCGCGACAGGGCGCACATTCGGGGAAAAGGAGCTCACAACCAGACGTTCTGCCTCCTGGAGGAGGTGGAGCGCGCCATCCAGATCGCCCTGGGCCTCCCGCATACGAGCCATGGCAACAGGCCAACGATACCGGTTCTTCGGGAACCAGGTGTGCTCGCCCAGTTCCTTACTTCTCAACAAGCATTGCGCCGCCGCGCGCAGATCATTACACTCATAGTGGAGTTCGCTCATGCCCATGTAGATGTCTGCCGTGCCCCGCAGCACAATCGCACTCTGCGCGGTCGCAAGCTGTAATGCCTGCTCGTAGGTGCGCATGGCCTCGCGCGGACGACCTTGCGCCATTCGTATATCCGCCAGGGTGATTGCGCCCTCGATGGCATCAGAGCTGTTCCCGGCCGCCTGCAAGTGCGCCATGCCCTCCGCAAAAGCCCGGTGCGCCTCCTCTAAATCCCCATTCGTCCAGGCTGCAAGCCCCAGGAATCCCGCAACTCCTCCGCGGTTGACATGGTCATCCCCAGGCAAGACCTCGAGCACGCGTCGGGCATATATGATGGTATCGGTTACATCGCCCCGCGCCAGGGACAGTCCAGCGCGGGCCACGGCAATGGCGCCCGGAAGACGACGAAATGCCTCATCGTCTACAACGACCATCGCGGCCGCGGGGGCGCCCGGCCGCGCGCGGCTGTCTGGTGTCGTATCCAGCCACCATTCGGCATCCTGCAAGCGATCCTCGACGCCGTTGACCTCGCCGCGATCCAGGACTAGATGGGCATACACCACGCTGAGAACGGGCCTGGCGCGCAGCAGCTCGTTGGGAAGCGACTTGAGCCAGCCAAGCAGCGCGCCCGTCTGCCGGCTTCGAGCCATGGCCGGCACGGCGCGTTCGATCAGGGCCGACGCGCGCGCGAAATCGCCAGCGGCCAGCGCGTGGCGGATGGCATCGGCGGCCGAACCATTCTGCTCATACCACGCACTCGCCCGCCGGTGCAAAATCGGCGCCAGTTCGGGGTGCTCCGTCATCAAGTGCATCTGAAGCACATCGGCAAAAAGATGGTGATAGCGATACCAGCGGCGCTGATCATCCAGCGGAATGAGAAAGAAGTTGCCCCGCTCCAGGGCTTCCAAGCGCGCCTTGCCTTCCTGCTGGCCGGTGACGGCATCGCACAGCGAGCCGGTCAGCTGGTCGAGGATGGCGGTCTGGAGGATGAAGCTGCGGACAGGTTCGGGTTGGCGCCGCAAGACTTCTTCGACCAGGTAGTCCACGATGTACCGGTGGTCTCCCGCAAAGGCCTGGATGAAGCCGGACACGTCAGGGCGTCCCTGCATGGAAAGCGCGGCGAGCTGCAGGCCGGCAATCCAGCCTTCGGTGCGATCTTCCAGCGCAGCGATGTCCGCCTCCGCAAGACGAAGGCCCATCACCTGGTTGAGGAATTCGGCGGCTTCCGAGGGAGTAAAACGCAAGTCGGCGGCGCGCAGTTCGGTAAGCTGCCCGCGGGCGCGCAGCCGGGCCAGGGGCAGGGGAGGATCTTCGCGCGTGGCGATGACCAGGCGCATCTGCGGCGGCAGATTCTCGATCAGAAAAGTGAGGGCCAGGTCCACCGGTTTGGCGTCAACTACGTGGTAGTCATCGAGGACGAGAAGGAAATGATCCGGTAAAGCGGTAATCTCATTGAGCAGCGCCGTCAGGGTCGCTTCGATAGGCGGCGGCTGCGATGATTGAAGAATAGACAGCGCTGCGTCACCTACAGTGGCCGCAAGCGTTTGTAAAGCAGCCACGAGGTAGGTCAGGAAGCGCACGGGATCGTTGTCCCCTTCGTCGAGCGACAGCCAGGCGGTCGGTCGCCCCATTCCCTCGATCCATTCACTGATCAGCGAGCTTTTGCCATAGCCAGCCGGGGCAGAGATGAGGGTCAGTTTGCGATGCAGCCCCTCGTTCAGCCGCTCTGTCAGACGGGGGCGCAGGACAGCGCTTGGTCGCGGCGGCGGGATGTAGAGTTTAGTGGCAAGAATTGGTGTGGGCATAGATATGATTGAGATGAACGAGGGCTTTGGCTCAAGTCATGAGCTCCACCAGATGGCGCCTGTTCTCAGCGGGGGCGAACGGCTCGGGCCAGTACTCGACCAGCCTGGTGATCTTGCAGGCGCGCACCGTGAAGAAGGAAACCGGCTCAGCGGATTGCGTTCCGTCGGTGAGGCTGACTTGAGTGACAACAGACTCGCCGCTCGCGACAAGCTGATTGACGCGGAACTCCCAGCGCGAGGTCGTTGGGTACTCAGCATTCATTTGGCAGAAGCGCTCAGGGCCGCGAATGCGCTCCTTGGACTGCGGCCACTCCATGATAAACTCCGGCGCAAGAACCGACTTGACCGCATGGAAGTCGTTGGTCGCCATCAGGCGCCAGAATTCGCGCACCACGGACTCTACCGATTGCTCTGACATAGCAGTGAGATTGTACCACATGTGTTCAGTTGTGAGCAACCGAGACCGGCCATGCCAAACAGGAGGAGAGCCGCGCAGGTGCGGCCCTTTCCCGCCATCTTTGACAATTCACCCCGGCTATGCTAACATGCCCACAGTCTTGACCCAATGCGTTATGCAGGCACAATCATGAGCAGAATCGCACGTTCGCTGGCTTCTAATCAACCGTCCAGCCACACCGCGGCGCCGTGCGCAGCGGCGGTCTTTGTGCGTCTGCCCAACCCACGCTCGTTTAGCTGGCGTGGGTTTTATTTTGCCTATTTTTATGGCGCCTATCTGCGCCAACGAACGAGTGCCCACGCATCCGGGTGATGACAAGGACGTTCAAACCCAACCGACCAGGAAGGCCGAGAAGCGTGGCGCACAAGCCCACGCTTCTTTTTTGCCCGCCAAGCAACGGCCTCAGGGAGTTAAGCACATGACCATTGTCTGCCGAGGGGTGCGCGGCGCCACGACCGTGGATGGCAACACCCGCGAAGAGGTGCTGCGCCGCACGCGAGAAATGCTGGCGCTGATGATCCGGCTGAATGGCATGCGGCCGGATGAGGTGGCCGCGGCGCTGTTTACCACCACCACCGATGTCAACAGCGAGTTCCCAGCCTTTGCTGCACGCCAGTTGGGCTGGCTGGACGCAGCGCTGATGTGCGGGCATGAGATGGCGGTGCCCGGCGCGTTGGGTATGTGCATCCGTGTGCTGGTCTTCTGGAACACCGACCGCCCCGCGACCGATCTGCACCATGTCTATGTGCGCGGCGCGCGCCATCTGCGCCCTGACAAGGCTGCCCTGCCGCCTGTGGACTGGGACAGTCTCAACGACTGGATCGAGCGCCAAATGCAGAACTGGCGCGAGCGACGCCAGACGCAAAATCAAGCACGGCTACCGCTCGCTGCGCCGGCGCGGCTGAGCCTGGAAGAGGCGACCAGCGGCCCGGATCCGGCGCCAGCAACCGAGGCGCGGACAACAGGAATCGCATCTTATGTCAATCAAAGGGAGGCATTGCCGATGGGGACAGACAACGGTCACGCGCCAGGCAGCGATCAAGCGCCTGCGCCCGCCATCGCCGCGGCCCCGTCAGGTGCAAACCAGACGGCGCCGACCGGCTTCCGCGTGGCTTTCCAGGGCGAGCATGGGGCGTATTCCGAGCAGGCCGCCCGTCAGCATTTCAACGAACCGGTGCAAACACTGCCCTGCCACACCTTCGAGGAGATCTTTGCCCTGGTGGACAAGGGCGGCGCGGATTTTGGCGTGGCGCCGGTGGAGAACTCGGTGGCCGGCTCGATCAACAAGACCTACGACCTGCTGCTGGAGCGCGATTTGACGGTCGTGGGCGAGATTCTGCTGCGCGTGCGCCACAATCTGCTGGCCTTGCCCGGCACCGGCGTGGCCGACATTCAGCAGGTGCGCTCGCATCCCCAGGCGTTGGCGCAGTGCGAGCGTTACTTGAACCAACACGGCTGGCGCGCCATTCCCTGGTACGACACGGCCGGCAGCGCCAAGGAGCTGGCGCAGAATCCAGAACCAGGCGTGGCGGTGATTGCCAGCGCGCTGGCTGCGCGCACCTACGGGCTGGCGGTGCTGGAAGAAGGCATCGAAGACCTGCTGTGGAATTTCACGCGCTTCTTCGTCGTCGCGCAGCGCGGCGCCGCGATTTCAGCCCCGCCGGCGAATGGTGAGCCGTTCAAGACCTCGCTCGTCTTTGCAACGCCGCACACGCCGGGCGCGCTGCACGGCTGCCTGGGTGAATTTGCCAGCCGCGGCATCAACCTGGCAAAGCTGGAAAGCCGGCCGCGGCGCAATCGCCCGTGGCACTACGTTTTTTATCTTGACTTCGAGGGCGATTGGCGCCAGCCTGCCTGTCAGGAAGCCCTGGTGGCCGTGTTGGCTCGCGCCGCGTTCGTCAAGCTGCTCGGCTCCTACCCCGCGGCCCGCATGCCAGAAATGGGCGAAATGGCGCAGGACGCCGTGCTGCAGATCTGAGATCAGAGAGCGGAGACCAGAGACCGGAGAGCGGAAACTCTCATCCACACATCATCCGTTTTTCCACATACCTGATCTCTAATCTCTGATCTCTAGTCTGCACTTTGCACTTTGTATTTTGTACTTCCATGGGGGGAACTTATGATCGTCG
Source organism: Candidatus Amarolinea aalborgensis (assembly GCF_900491745.1). NCBI lineage: Bacteria > Bacillati > Chloroflexota > Caldilineae > Caldilineales > Candidatus Amarolineaceae > Candidatus Amarolinea > Candidatus Amarolinea aalborgensis. Next base: position 11,003 of record NZ_UETR01000033.1, read on the forward strand.
TCATGAAACCAGGAGCAACGGCCGGAGAAATTGGGGCGGTGATTGCCAGGGTGCAGGAGTTGGGCCTGATGCCGCATCCCATCTACGGCGAAGAGCACACGGTGGTAGCCATCGTGGGCAACGAACGCAAGGTTGACAAAGAAATCTTCGAGGTAATGCCCGGCGTCGAACGGACGATGGTGGTCATGCACCCCTTCAAGCTCGCCAGCCGCACTTCGAAGCCGGAAGATACCGTGATTGCCCTCAACGGCGTTAAGATCGGCGGCAAGAAGCTGACGATCATGGCCGGGCCATGTTCGGTGGAAAGCCGCAGCCAGGTGCTGGAAACGGCCTGGGCGGTGAAGGAAGCCGGCGCTACCATCCTGCGCGGCGGCGCGTTCAAGCCGCGCAGCTCACCCTACAGCTTCCAGGGCTTGGGCCTCAAGGGCCTGGAGTACCTGGCCGAAGCGCGTGAGCAGACCGGGTTGTACATCGTCACCGAGGTGATGACGCCAGAAGCGGTGTCCATGGTGGCCGAATACGCGGATATTCTGCAGATCGGCGCGCGCAACATGCAGAACTACGGCTTGCTGCACGCGGTGGGCAGAATCCAACGCCCGGTGCTGCTCAAGCGCGGGCTGATGTCCACGATCGAGGAACTGCTCATGTCGGCCGAATACATCCTGAGCAACGGCAACTACCGCGTGATGCTGTGCGAGCGCGGCATCCGCACCTTCGAGACCTACACGCGCAACACGTTCGATCTCAACGCGGTGCCGGTGCTCAAGCAGCTCAGCCATCTGCCGGTCATCGCCGACCCCAGTCACGCCACCGGCAAATCGGAACTGGTGATTCCTATGGCGCGGGCAGCCATCGCGGCCGGCGCGGATGGTCTCATCCTGGAAGTCCACCCGGCCCCTGAAACGGCCTTGTCGGACGGCGCACAAAGCCTCAAGCCGGAGAAGTTCGCGCAATTGATGCAGGAGCTGAAGCGCATCGCCGCGGCCATGGATCGCGAGCTATAGAAGCTAAAGAAGGGAGGCAAGCATGATCATTGTCATGAAACCGGGGGCCTCGGAGGCCGATATTCGCACGGTGGTCGGACGCGTCGAGCGCATGGGTTACAAGGTGCACCTGAGCCAGGGCGAAGCGCGCACCGTAATCGGCGTTGTGGGCGAGAAGCCGATCGTCGAGCGCGAGCAGTTCGATATGATGGAAGGCGTGGAAAAGACGGTGCGCATCCTGCAGCCGTTCAAGCTGGCCGGCCGTGAATTTCACCCCGCGGACACGGTGATTGACGTCAACGGCGTCAAAATCGGCGGGCCGCAGATCGTTCTGATGGCCGGGCCTTGTTCCGTTGAAAGCCAGGCGCAGCTGCTAGAAACCGCCTGGGCCGTCAAAGAGGCGGGCGCGCATATTCTGCGCGGCGGCGCGTTCAAGCCGCGCAGCTCGCCCTACAGCTTCCAGGGCATGGGCGAAGAGGGGCTAAAGATCCTGGCGGAGGCGCGTGCACAGACCGGCTTGCCCATCGTCACGGAAGTGATGGCGCCGGAGCAAGTTCCCCTGGTGGCCGAATACAGCGACATTCTGCAGATCGGCGCGCGCAACATGCAAAACTACGCGCTGCTGCACGCCGTGGGGCGCAGCAATCGCCCCGTGTTTCTGAAGCGCGGCATGATGTCCACGATTGAGGAATGGCTGATGTCGGCCGAATATGTGCTGAGCAATGGCAATTACCAGGTGATGCTGTGCGAGCGCGGCATTCGCACCTTCGAACGCTACACACGTAACACGCTCGACATCAACGCCATCCCGGTGCTCAAGCAGCTCAGCCATCTGCCGGTGATCGGCGATCCCAGTCACGCGACGGGCAAATGGGATTTGGTCGCGGCCACGGCCAAGGCGTGCGTCGCGGCCGGCGCGGATGGCTTGATGATCGAAGTGCATCCGCACCCGGCCGACGCCCTCTCGGATGGCGCGCAGAGCCTGAAACCGGAGAAATTCGCCCAGCTGGTGCAGGAATTGAAGGCGGTTGCAGCCGCAGTTGGGCGCACACTGTAGGCGCGCCAAGAAGGCGTTTTGCGTTTGTTGTGGTAAAATGGCCGTCATGAACTATACACCACGTATCGTACGACCCACGCAGGGATGCAACCTGTCATGACCACAGAATCTGCCATTGACCTGGAACATCCTTGCCCGTACGTCGGCACCGGTTTCGATCGAACCGTTCATTTTGGCTATCCCACCCATGAAAACGTCTGTTTCGCGACCGGGCGCGGCGCAGGGATCGAGAATGGACACCAGGGTGTTTACTGCCTCACCCCACAGCACGCGCAGTGCCCGCGCTACCTGCAAGCCATCGGCTCACCCAGCGCGCCGGTCATTGCCGAGGCCGAGGCGCCAGGCAAGCGCGTGCCTGCGGGAATGCTGCGCTATGCGCTGCTGGGCATCGCGGTTGTCCTCCTGGCCGTGGCGTTAGTCTGGCTGTGGCCCCAGATTCGCCCATCGGCGACGCCGCTTGTGGCAGCCACGGCCGTGCGCGCCACGGCCACGCCAACGAGCACACAGGCGACTGAGCCGACCGCGACGCCGTTCGTTCTGCAAGCGGTGAAGAGTACGCCTGGGCCGACTTCTCTGAACACACCCACGATTCCCCCAACGTCCACGGCCACGCCGACGGCCATCGCTGCGACGGCCGCCACGCCGACAACCACCGTCGCAGCAACGGCGACATCTGCGCCGACGGCGACGCCAACGCGGCCGAATACGCCGACTGTGCGCCCTACCGCCACCTCAACCGTGCGCCCAACCAGCACGCCAACCGTGCGCCCAACCGATACGCCAACGCGCCAGCCGACCGCGACGCCGGTCGGCGTGGATGCCGCGCCCATCCTGCGCGCGCCGGCCAATAACACCGACGCCAGCGGGCTTGTCACGTTCAGTTGGGATTGGCCTGGCTCACCGCTGGCCCCGAACCAGGGTTTCGAGGTGCGCATTTGGCGCGCGGATCAGCCCGACCACTACGGGGCCGCGGCGCCGGTGCGGACCAACAGCGCGACGATTGACCTGGCGGGCGCGTATGGCGTGCAGCAGGGAGGCAGCGGTCTCTATTTGTGGACCGTGGCTGTGGTCGGACTCAACCCTTATCAGCGTATTGGGCCTGAGGCGGCGGCTCGCCAGCTGAAGATCGAACTGGCAGGCGGCGGTCCCACGCCGGCGCCTACCTTGCCGCCCTGAGATCAAAACCCGCCGTGAGGTTCCATTGATCATGCATCTCGACGCACCGCGGGCGCGCCCGCACTCTTTTTGGGGCCTGCTCTTATTGGGCGCCCTCTCCATCGTTGTCTTGCTCTCTTGGGCCGGGCCGACAGCCGCAACCGCGCCCGCCGCGGACATCAGCGGCTGGACAACTGTCAGCGCGCTGCCAGAGGCGCTCGACAGCACCGCCGCGGCGGTCATTGGCGACTGGCTGTATGTGCTTGGCGGCCGCACGGCCGCGGGCGAGGCTCGGGCCACGGTGCTGCGTGCGCGCATCAACGCCAACGGCACGCTCGGCGCCTGGCAAACGACCACGCCGCTGCCGGTTGCGCTCTACAGTCACGCGGCTGCTGCCAGCGGCAATCGGCTGTACGTCGTGGCCGGCTACAGCACAAACTATGAGCGCACCGTCTACATGGCAACAGCCGCCGCCGATGGCACAGTTTCGGCCTGGCAATCGCTGACGCCCCTGCCAGTTGGACAGCAGCGCGTCACCCATGCCGCAACCGTCGTCGGCAATCAACTCATCGTCAGCGGCGGCTACTTCGGCTCTCCCCTGGCATCGGTCTGGCAGGCCGCCATTCAGGCTGATGGCAGCCTGGCGGCATGGCGGGCCGCCCCGTCCCTGCCATCGCCGCTCTACCGGCTGAGCGCGGCGGCGGCGGACAATGCCCTTTGGGTGAGCGGCGGCCGGCCGACCACGGCAACGGTCTCGGCTCAGGTCTACCGCGCCAGGCTGCAGAGTAACGGCAGCCTGGGCAGTTGGGAAAACCTGGGCGCAGCGCTGCCGGAAGGCCGCGCGGACCACGCCAGCGTGGTGGACCAGGGCCGGCTCTTTGTCATCGGCGGCGCCAACAGCGCTGCGGTGCAGTCCACGGTGTTTGTCTTCAGCCTGGGCGCTGGCCTGACGCCCCTGCCCGCCGGCGCTCCGCTCCCCCTGCCCCGCGCACGTATGGCAGTAGCCGTCAGTCAACGTCATGACATCTACGTGGTGGGCGGCTGGAACGGCAGTGCGCCCAGCGCCACGGTTTTCCAGGCGCGCGTGCAGCCGCCGACCCCCACGCCCACCCAGACCGCCACGCCAACGCCGACGGCCACCGCGTCGCGCACGCCGACGCTCTCCCCTACGCCGACGCGCACCGCCACGCCAACGCCTACGTCAACGGCCACGATGACGGCTACAGCGACGGCGACGACCACCCCCACCGCCACCATCGCACCCAATCCTGACCTGGCGATGCGCCTGACAGGCAGCATCAGCGGGCCAATCGGGTGGGGCGATGAAATCACCTACCAGATTGACTACCAGGTGGGTGATGCGCCGATCGAGCAGGTGACCATCAGCAACACGCTGCCCGCCCTGCCTGACGGCCTGTGGGAAATCGTTGATTTGGGCGGCGGCGAGTTGATCGGAGACACGGTGCGTTGGCAGCTGCCTGCGTTGGCAGCCCAGCAATCAGGCAGCGTGATCTATCGCATCCGCGCGCCGACGGCAACGCCCACGGATACCCCGCTGCCGACGGCAACGCCCACGATAACGCCGACCGTCACCGTCACGCCGACCGAAACCGCAACGGCCATCATCACCGCCACACCAACGCCTACGGCGACCGCCGCGACCGGCGCCGCGCAGTTCAAAGGCCGCTTGATTCAGCCCAACGGCGCCACTATACCCGGTTTTGGCTTTGTGCAGCTGTGGGGATCCAATGTCCCCAGTCAGTTGGACACCTTCCTCGCCAACGCAATCACGGACGCGGATGGTTTGTTCACCCTGCAAGCAAGCGATCTATCCTGGACTTACTATCACATCTACCTGGCGCCCCAAGATCCAAACCAGGTGCAGTTCAATACTGCGCTGGCTGGGCCGGGCGGCGTTGCCGTCAATAATCGTTGGCTGCGCTTCCAATCGCCAGGCAGCGGCGTTCACGCGGACAACTTGTTCATCATGAGCTATGTGGCGGCGCCCACGCCGACGACGACTGCTCCCCTGATCCCAACCGCGACGCCGACGCCCACGAGCACGCCGCTTGCCACGGCGGCGCCGACCGACACCCCCACCGCGACCCCAACGGCGACGGACACCCCGGCGCCCACCGACACGCCCACGCCGATGGACACAGACACGCCTACCCCTACGGCGACGCCCCTTCAGCGTTCAGCGTCCATCATGCGGGGCGTTTTCGCAAATAATCGCCAGCATTCGCCATGGACGCCCGCCTGCACCAGTCTCGTCCTGCTCAATCTGGGCGCGTCAGCCAGTTGGACGGCGAACGGGATCACCGCAACGACGCAGACGAATCAATGGCTCAACGGCTGTCTAACTTTCGCGCCGCTAGTCGCCCGATGACGAGCGGCATCGTGAACGATTTGATGTCTGAAACACCTCTCGACTTGCCCCCGGCTGAGGATGCCAGCTGCTTTCGTCGCCGCCCTGTGGCGATCGTTGGCCTGGGGCTGATGGGCGGCTCCCTGGCGCTGGCGCTCAAAGCCGCTGGGCATCAAGGCGCGATCATCGGGATCGCCCGCCGAGCGCAGACGCTGGAGACGGCCCTGGCGATGGGCGCGATTGACGAGGGGCACGCGAGCCTGGCCGCCGCGGCGCGTGCGGAGTTGGTCATTCTGGCAACACCGGTGCGCACTCTCCTGCGCCAGATCGCTGAGGTGACGCGCCACATGCAGCCGGCTGCGCTCCTGCTCGACCTGGGCAGCACCAAACAGAGCGTCTGCCAGGCGCTGGCTCTGGCGCCTCCCGATCTACAGGTGCTGGGTGGGCATCCGATGTGCGGCAAAGAAACCTCAGGACTCGAAGCGGCCGACGCAACGCTTTACAAGGACAAGACCTTCGTGCTGTGCCCGCTGCCCCGCAGCAGCGCCAGCAGCCTGGCCACGGGGCTGGCGCTGATTGCCGCCGTGGGCGGCCGGCCGCTCCTGCTCGATCCGGCGCGTCACGATCGTCTGGCGGCAACGATCAGCCATTTGCCCTACCTGGCGTCGGCCGCGCTGGTTCAAGTCGCCGCGCAGGTCGGCGTCACGGACGATCGAGTCTGGCAGGTCGCGGCCAGCGGCTTTCGCGATACCTCGCGGCTGGCGGGCAGCGACCCAGCCATGATGCTCGACATTCTGCTGACCAATGTCCCGGCGGTGCGCGCCGCGTTGGCCGCGCTGCGCACGCAGCTTGAGCAGATGGACGCCTGGTTGGCGGCCGGCGATGAGGCAGCCCTGCACCAGGCCCTGCACGTGGTGCAGGCGCAGCGCCAGGCCTTTGCCCGTCAGCCCTGGCGCGCGGCCCTGGACGCGCCCGCCGGGGAAATCCCATGACGCGCAGGGGCGCATCGCGATGTCAGTCGCCCACCCCTTGGGCGCACAACCGTGAATGAAAGGTACTCAACAAGTTGAGGAATCCCGGCGCTGCGGACCGCCGAACCTATTCGGCCTATTTCCGGGTTAGGCCGCCATTCGCCTGGTCGTCTGTATGCGGCAGAAACATGGCCAAGCAAAAACACGGAGGTGCAAAATGAAACGCTTACTGAGTATCACGGGAGTGTTGTGGGGTTTGCTCGCGTTGGGAGCGCTGGCTGTCGCCCTTGCCCTCACTTTCGGGGAACTGCGGAGAGACGTAAAGCCAGCGTCTCAGGCCTTTCAGTCGCCTATCGAGACACCGACACAACCTCCTTATCCACCGCCAGCGACACCTACATCGGCTGGCCCGCCGACTACACCGGTGCTCCCTTGCACGTTTGTGGGGCAACCTGCACCTGTTGAAGCTGCATACCCCCTAGAAGCTTACCAGTTTTCCGAACCCAAGATCGCGCTGACCCATCTGGCAGCCATTGGTATCGTAGGGTGGCTGCCCGATGGCCGACAATTGCTTATTACACGTGATGTCGCCGGCACGAACCGTCAAAGCATTGATGTTTTTGATGTCCAAACCGGTGAGTTGAGCATCTACGCCGAGCGTGAAGGGAGCAACCGCAAACCGGTCTGGTTGCCAGCCTTGAAAGCCTTAGCCTACTTGTCCCTTGTGGCGGAGAAGGGAGAGGAACAGCCGATACGCTACCGCCCGGAATTGTGGATCAGCAATGGGACGCCCCAACAGGTGGAGCGCCTGACCTCGGACGTAGTAGGAGGACTGGCAGTTGAACCCGACGGAAAGCGCCTGTGGTATTTTCTCCATTCAGAACCTGACCGGCTGCAGAGCTACGATGTGGAAACCCGGAGCGTTCAAGCGACCTCATTGGACCTTGCCCCGTTGCGCTATCTGAAACCGGGATTAGAGTGGGCTATGCGGGAGCGGTCGTCCCGCTTCCAGATGGCTTGGCGTCCCGATGGTTCACAAGTGGTGTTCTATTCTCAGTTCTGGACGTTCTTACTCGACATTAATAGCAATCAATGGTGTGAACTCGATGTAGGCGACTATAACCCCGAAGCGATGGAGATTCCCCCTTGGCCTCCACAGGCGCAGTGGAGCCCAGACGGACACTATGTGGCTTTCATTACAACGGACAGTATGCAGATGCCTTTTCGGCGCACAGAGCTCGTCATTCTTGATATAGAAACGGGAAAGCGCCGCTCGTTGTCTCCGGGCCCGGACATTGAGCCAGGACGACACTATGTGACCGATATAGCCTGGTCCCTTGATAGCCGTCATTTGGTTGTTTTAGGAGTTGTTCGCATGACAGAAGCAGGCTCTCAAAAGGAAGGCCTGTTTATTGCAAATGCGGATACAGGAGAATTCCGGCGAATCTTACCTGAGCATGAGTTTGGAGGCGACTCAGAGAGTATGCAGCTTGCTTGGGATTCTACTGGGTCGCTATTGGCTGTCAACTGTCCAACTCCCGAAGAAGGAAGACTGTGCATCATCTCGGTAAACCCTAAAGGCATTGAGGAGAAACAGCCATGAACCCGGTAAAGAGTCTTGGCATCCTCGTTTTACTTCTCAGTGTGCTTGGTATCTCGGTTCGGCAAGTGGCAGCTCGAACACTTTTGGCTTATTCGCCGCCTTCACAGATAAGTGTTTGGATGTATTGGCTTACAGCAAGCGGTGCGCGTAGAGAACCATACACTCTGTGCGCCTCGGGCCACACACGATGGGGGTGCACGGCCTTCTGCAATGAGCCTGGTTACCCATGTGAGGGCAGCCAGACTCGTGCTTATCCTTACGCCACAAACCCTGTCACCATACCCTTCGAGACCGACTATCTCATGGATGTTGTGCCCAAGGAAGTCAGCGTGGAGGCTTTCCATCCCACTGCTATCCAGGCGCAGGCTATTGCCGCCCGCTCCTACGCCTACTGGCATATCCGCCAGGGGAGCACCATCAACAACTCCACCCAATTCCAGGTCTTTGTGCCCTATGCTTTTGAAGCCCTCCCACCGATCACCTTCCCGGACAATCTCGATAACCCCTGCGCCAGTAGCAACCTCAACAACAACCAACGAATTGTATGCAATGCGGTTGCCGCTCGCTACTACATCGCCTACGGCAGTTATCCCAATGACAACCTGCCCGCCTTCACCGAGTATTTCGCCGACATCCGCAACCGCACGATCAGTGGCGGACAACCCTATCTGGTCGCTGTGGATGACCCCATCAGTTCCCATCCGGACATCGTTCAAGATGGTCACGGCCGCGGCATCAGCCAGAAGGGGGCCAGCCGTTGGGTGCGGGGCAACCTTAGCTTCAGCATCAATCGGGATCTGGGCGCTTGGAGCGTGCGTTGGGAGCGGGTTGAGCAGATCCTGGTACACTACTACACTGGCGTTCATATCCGCGACGCAGGCAACAACAATGCTTTGCTGAACCCGTCCTACCGCTGGAACCCCTTGCAAATCAACTGGGGCACGCCGGACAACCGTCCGCCCATGATGTATCACGGGAGCACGTATCCCATTTCTGTGGAAGTGCAGAACACAGGCCTTTCCGATTGGACGTGCGGCTATCCCAACTTCAGCTATGAATTGCGGTATCGCTGGGCGAAGGCCGGGCATGGGGAAGATGCGGGCAGCGGTTCGGCTTCGGTGTGTGGGACGTCTATGGGCGATCCTTCTCCGACGGTGAATCTGACCATCCAGAACATTCCCAACTGGGGGTCTGGGGCTTACAGTATCCGTTTCGATATTTATGTTACCTCGGCGTCGGGCAGTTTCTGGTTTAGGGATTATGGCTGGCCAACTTATAACGTAAGCGTTTGCGTGGATGGGCCGTGTAAAGTGTACATCCCTCTCGTGCTGAAGAACTATCCGTAGAAGGCGGCCTAACCACTCGCTGCAGCCGACTGCTCCCCCGCTGCGCTCGGTCGCAGCGGCTGAGCTCGGTGCCGTTAGGAGAATTCAACCTTGAACGTGACCGCGGTTTTGTTCGACTTGGGCGGCACTCTGCTGCATTACATCGAGCCGCACACCACCTTCCTGGAAGCCAACGTGGCAGGGTTAGCCGCAATGCACGGGTTCCTGCGCCGCGCCGGCTACCGGATGCCCGACGGCCCCGATTTTGCCCGCGCGGTCGGCCAGTTTGCACGCGACACGAACCGCCAACTGGAAGCGCAGGGACGCGGCGCCTGTGTAGATGACACCTTTCGCCAGGCGCTGAGCCTGCTCGATATCAACGTCACAACCGAGCATTGGCCCGGCGCGCTCTGGTCCTACTACGGCGTCATCCAGCGCTTCGTGCTGCCGGTGGCGGGCGATGCACGCGGCGTCCTGCACGAGCTTAGCGAGGCGGGTTTACGCTTGGGCCTCATCTCCAACACCTGGTGGAGTCCCACGCTGCACGATGCCGACTTGGGGCGCGCGGGCATGCTGGAATACCTGCCCGTACGGGTTTACTCATCGCAGGCCGGCTTCATGAAGCCGCGCGCCGAAATCTTCCAGCAAGCCCTGGCCGCCATGGGCGTCGCGGCCGGCGCCGCCGTCTATGTCGGCGACCGGCTGCTGGTGGATGTGAGCGGCGCGCAGGCAGCCGGCATGCGCGGAGTGCTGATCGAGGTGGACCACCGCCGCGAGGAGAGCGACGACGTGCAAGCCGCGGCGCGCCTGGGCGTCATTGACGAACTGCCGGCGCTCATCGCCCGCTGGCAGCGCGAACCGTCCTGAGACAACCGAAACGAGGACAGCACGCATGACGAGCTTAACCATAAAACGATCGCAGCCGCTGACCGGCCAGGTGCGTGTGCCGGGCGACAAATCCATTTCCCACCGTGCGGTGCTCTTCGGCGCGCTGGCCGCCGGCGACAGCCGCGTGCGTGGCTTTTTGCGCGGGGGCGACTGCCTGGCAACCCTGGAGTGTATGCGCCGCGTGGGCATCGAGATCGAAGAGGTGAGCGCCGATGAGTTGATCATTCACGGCAAAGGACTGCATGGCTGGCAGGAGCCTTACCTGCCGCTCGATTGCGTCACCTCCGGCACGACCATGCGCCTGCTGGCCGGTCTCGTCGCGGGCGCGGGCATATTCGCCGTGTTGAGCGGCGGCCCGCAGTTGAGCCGGCGCCCCATGGGGCGCGTGGCTGAGCCGCTGCGCAAGATGGGCGCGACCGTGCTGGGGCGCGACGGAGGCAAACTCCCCCCGTTGGCGATTCAGGGCGGCAGCCTGCGCGGCATTGACTATCGGCTGCCGGTTGCCAGCGCGCAGGTCAAATCGGCTGTGCTGCTGGCCGGCCTCTTCACGCACGACTTGACCGTCGTGATCGAGCCTGGCCCGCTGCGGGATCACACCGAGCGCCTGTTGCGCGCAATGGGCGCGCCGGTGCGCACCATGGGCGCCAAGGTGACAAGCGAAGCGCCAACCGTTCCCTTGCAGCCGCTCGATTTGCGCGTGCCAGCCGATATGTCGTCGGCTGCGTTTCTGCTCACCGCCGGCGTTTTGACCCCGGAGTCGCGTCTGACCCTGGAGAGCGTCGCCATCAACCCGACGCGCTGCGGCCTGCTCGATATTCTGCGCCGCATGGGCGCGGACCTGCGCATCAGCGAGGAAGCTGAAGTCTGCGGAGAGCCGATTGGGCATATTACCGCGCTGGCCAGCCCACTCCAAGGCGTCACGGTTGCGGGCGAGGTTGTGGTGCGCGCGATTGATGAGATGCCGATCCTGGCCGTGGCCGCGACGCAAGCCACTGGCGCCACGCTCGTGCGCAACGCCGAAGAATTGCGCGTCAAGGAGACCGATCGTATTGCCGCGGTTGTCGCCGAACTGCGCAAATTGGGCGCGCAGATTGAGGCGCGCGCGGACGGTTTTCTGATCGAAGGCCCCACGCGGTTGCACGGCGCCGTGGTTGACTCGCACGGCGACCATCGGCTGGCCATGGCGTTGTGCGTCGCCGGGCTGGTGGCCGACGGCGAAACCACCGTCATGGACACCGAGTGCATCGCCGATTCATTTCCTGGCTTCGAGCGCCTGCTCGTCAAGCTGGGCGCGGTGATTGACGAATGAGCCAGGCGATGGGCGCAATCACCGCGGCGGCGCCTCGCCTGGGCGTCATGGGCTGGCCCGTAGCCCACTCGCTCAGCCCGATCATGCAGAACGCAGCGTTGCAGGCTTTAGGCTTGCCGTGGACCTATGACTTGCTGCCCGTGCCGCCGCCCGACCTGGCGGCCGCGGTGCAGGCATTGCGCGCTAACAAGTATGTGGGCGCCAACGTCACCGTGCCGCACAAACAGGCGATCATTCCCCACCTCGACGGCTTGACCCCGGCCGCCCGCGCGATCGGGGCGGTCAACACGCTGTTTTGGGACATGCCGCCAGCGGATGCGCATCCCGCGGCGCCAATTGGCGCGTTGAGCGAGGACGATGTAGAATCCAAACACCTGTTCGGCGACAACACGGATGGCATAGGCTTCATCGCGGATTTGACGGCGCACGGCCTCGTCGTAGCGAGCCGACGCGTCTTGGTCATTGGCGGCGGCGGCGCGGCGCGTGCTGTGGTCTATGCTCTGGCCGCAGCCGGCGCATCCGTTACTATCGTCAACCGCACGTTGGCGCACGCGCAAACCATTGCGACCCTGGTCAGCAGTCACTTCCCGGCGGCGACCCTCTCGTGCGCTGTCTTCCCGGACGGCCTGGCGGCGGCGGCTGGCGCCGACCTGGTTGTCAACACCACCTCCGTGGGCATGTGGCCGGCCGTGGAGGCGATGCCGTGGGACGCGGACCTGGCCTTTCGCCCTGACCAGGTCGTGTATGATTTGGTCTACACGCCGCGCATGACCGCCCTGCTGCGTAAAGCGCAGATGGATGGCGCGGCGGTGATGGATGGCCTGGGCATGTTGGTGGAACAGGGCGCGGCCGCGTTGACCCGTTGGACTGGGCGGCCCGCGCCGGTCGCCGTCATGCGCGCCGCCGTCGAAACGGCCCTGGCGCAGCGCCATCTCTCGAACGATCGTTGAGCGCGGGCTTGCGCCACCCCGCTCGATGGGGTGAAGAACGAATGACCGATGTGAGGAGCCGATGAACACAACCAGTCTAGCGCCCTATTGGCAGCTTGCCGCGCTCGCCAGCGGCCTGTTGATGCTGGCCGATTACTGGCTGACGTTGTGGGCGGCGCGGCCCGCGCTGAAAGCCGGAACGCTGTATGAACTGAACCCCTGGCTGCGGCCGGCGGTGGCCGCGCAGCGTTGGTGGTATGGGCCATTTCTGGCCGCAGCGCTGGGCGTCATCGTCATGCTGTGGGTCATTGGCAGCCTCGTGCGCACAGGCGAAGACGCCTTCCTCTTCTATGCGCTTTGCAGCGGCATCATCGTCACGCGGCTGCACCTCGTCGTCCTCCACCTGCTCAACGGCCTGCGGCAGACCAGGCAAACCACCGTTCTCCCCACTTCCAGCAGGCGGCGGCTGACCGTCCCCGCGGCCATGCTCAAGCTGGCCGCGCAGCAGACGATCCTGGCCGTCCTCTGGACGCTGGCCGTGCGCCTCAACCCCTGGCCGTGGTTGGAACCGTGGCTGGTGGGCGCGGCCGCCGGTTTTCTGCTCATGGCCGCAACCACCTTGATCTGGCGTGAGACGGAGCTGCGCCGCCGCGCGGCGCCCGCCCTGGAGCCTGTAGAACGGCGTGGATAAGGCTTTGACGCCGGATCCTGTCGTACGCGCCGCATTCACTCGCGGTCTTCCATTGCAACAAGATCTTTGAAACGTTTAACAAAAAGGTCTTGACAAATCGAGACTTCCGTATTATAATGAGGCGTAAGGTTAAACGTTTAGCATCGGCTGCTCCCATGGTTGGGCAGCCTTTTCTTGGCGAAAGGAGTTAAACGTTTAGATGGCTGGTATCACGATTCACGATGTGGCGAAAGAAGCGAGTGTGTCCATTGCGACCGTCTCGTACGTCCTCAACGATTCGCGCCGTGTCGGGGACGATACGCGCACGCGCGTGCTGCAAGCCATAAGCCGTCTGGGGTACCGGCCCAACATCACGGCTCGCAATCTGCAAGCGAGCAAGACGCGACTCCTGGGCTATTCTTGGCGTCCCGTGCCGCCGAGTCAATTCACGCCTGTTCTAGATCAATTCTGGCAAACCATGGCCCAAGCAGCTGCCCATCACGATTATCGCATTCTTGCCTTTCCTACCGCCTCTCCCCAAGAAGAACTCGTCGTCTATGAAGAGATGATGCTATCCGGCCAGGTTGACGGCTTCGTGCTTTCGAACACGAACCTGGAAGACCCACGGGTGCGTGCGCTGCTAGGCGCGCGCTTTCCCTTCGTCGCCTTCGGTCGCTCCAATCCAGAGTGGGACTTCCCTTGGGTAGATGTGGATGGCCGCGCGGGCATACGCATGGCCATGGAGCACTTGATGGCGGAGGGACATCACCGTATCGGCTGCCTGGCCTGGCCAGCCCCCTCATTGACCGGGCGTTATCGGCTTGAAGGCTACCACGAGGCCCTGGCTGCGGCCAACCTTCCGGCGCCGGAGGCCTGGGTGATGCGGATCGAAAATACCCATGATGATGCGTATGCAGGCGCCCAACGCCTTTTGGCGCTCCCGCCCGCGCAGCGCCCCAGCGCCATCGTCGCCTTCTCGGATCTCATGGCCATGGGCGCCATCAACGCGGCAACCGACGCCGGGCTCATGGTTGGACGTGATGTCGCCGTGGTGGGCTTCGACGATGCCCCGGTGGCGCGTTTTCTGCGCCCGCCCCTCACCAGCCTGCGCCAACCGGTGGCTGAAGTCGGCGAACGGCTGGTGACCATGCTGATTGATCTCGTCAACGGCCGCTCGGTTGCCGAGTCCCATGTGCTGCTGCAACCCGAGCTCATCGTGCGGGCATCGAGTGCGGCGCGGTGAGCGGTCACGACGTCGCCAAACCGAAAACAAGGAGCGCGCCCACAGGCGTGAACAGGTGGTCATGCAACTAAAAGCGTTCATTTTTGACCTGGATGGCGTCATCACCGACACGGCAGAATACCACTACCGCGCCTGGCAGCGCCTGGCGGATGAAGAAGGGTTTCCCTTCGACCGAACCGTGAACGAACAACTGCGCGGCATTTCGCGCCGGGCTTCGCTGGACATCATTCTGGCTGGTCGGTCATTGCCTGAGGACCAGATTCTGGGCCTGATGGCGCGCAAGAATCAGTATTATGTGGATATGCTAGAGCAGGTGTCGCCCGCTGACCTGCTGCCAGGGGCGCTGGAACTGCTGCACGAAGCGCGCGCCGCAGGGATCCAGACTGCCCTTGGCTCGGCCAGCCGCAACGCCTGGACTGTGATCGAGCGCCTGGGCATCGCCGACCTGTTTGACGCGATTTCGGATGGCGCCAGCGTGGAGCGCACGAAACCTGCGCCTGACCTCTTCCTGCACGCGGCCGCGCAATTGGGGGCGCCCCCGGACGCATGCGCCGTATTCGAGGATGCGGAGGCTGGCATACTCGCAGCGCAGGCTGCCGGCATGCGCACCGTGGGCTTGGGGCCGCCCACGCGCGTGGGCATGGCCGATGTGATCCGCCCCAGCCTGGCTGACGTACGCCTGGCTGACCTGCTGAGCGCGCTGGCGGCAGCGCAGCGTGCGCCGGATCTTTGGATCGTCGAAGAAAGCGGCTTTGCTCCCGCTCAGCTCGCCTGGCAAGAGACTGTCTTTACCATCGGCAACGGCTATGTGGGCGTGCGGGGCGCATTCGAAGAGGGTTACCCCGGCGACAAGCCGGTGACCCTGGTGCACGGCCTGTTCGACAAGGCGCCCCTCGTATTCACCGAATTGGTGAACATTCCCAACTGGCTGGACCTTCAGCTGGTGATCAATGGCGAAACCTTCCGTCTGGATTGCGGCGAGATTTTGAGTTACCGCCGCACGCTCGATCTGCGCAACGGGGTTCTGGTGCGCCAGATACGCTGGCGCAGCCCTGGGGGCCATGCGACCGATCTCGCGTTCGAGCGTTTTGCCAGCCTGGATAATCCTCACCTGCTCGTCTTGCGCTGCCAGGCAACGCCGGTGGATTTCAGCGGCCTGGTGGAAATACACGCCGGGTTGAACGGTCATGTCGAGAACGAGGGCTACCTGCACTGGCATGTCCTTGACCAGGACAATCCTGATCCACAAACGGCGGTGCTGCAGGTGCAGACGCGCCACACGGGGATCAATCTAGGCATGGCTGGCTACCTGCGCGCCGCCGCGCCTGGCGCTGTCACCTATCGCTCTCGTGACTGCGCCGGTCATCCCGGCTCCTCGGCCCAGGTTTATCTGGAGCCTGGACAGACCATCTTGGCCGAGAAGTTGGTCGCGGTCTTTACTTCACGCGACGGCGCGGATCCAGCCCTGGCCGCCCAGTCGCTGCTGCGCGAGGTCACGACCGCGTCCTACGCCGATCTGCTGGTCAAGCAGGCGGCTGCCTGGTCGCGTTACTGGGACGTATGCGATATTGTCGTGGAAGGGGACGCGGACGCGCAAACGGACCAACTGGCGCTGCGTTACAACATCTTCCAGCTTCTGATCACCGGCTCGCCCACCGACGAGCGGGTCAGCATCCCGGCCAAGATGTTGAGCGGTTTCGGGTATCGGGGGCATGTCTTCTGGGACACCGAAATCTTCATTCTGCCCTTCTTCACGCTGACGCAGCCCGCCATCGCGCGCAACCTGCTCATGTACCGCTACCACACCCTGGCCGGCGCGCGGCGCAAGGCTAAAGAGGCGGGATTCGAGGGCGCGATGGTCGCCTGGGAAAGCGCAAGCACCGGCGATGAAGTAACCCCGCGCTGGTTGCCTGGCCCGAACAGCCTGGAGATGATTCGAATCTGGTGCGGCGACATCGAGCTGCACATCACCGCCGACGTGGCCTACGCGGTGTGGCAGTATTGGCTGGCGACCGGCGATGAAGCGTTCTTCGCTGACTACGGCGCCGAGATCATCCTGGACACGGCGCGTTTCTGGGGCAGTCGCGCCACGTGGAATGAAGCAAACCAGCGTTATGAGATCAATGACGTGATCGGCCCCGATGAATACCACGACCACGTAGATAACTCGGCCTTCACCAACCGCATGGCGCGCTGGAATCTGGAGACGGCGCTCAGCACACTGGCCTGGCTGCGCGCACACCGTCCCGCCGCGGCCGCCCGCCTGACGGCCAGTCTGGACTTGACCGCCGAACGCCTGGCGCACTGGCAGGACGTGATTGCCAGGCTCTACCTCCAGCAGGAGACGCCGTCGGGATTGATCGAACAGTTCGATGGCTTCTTCAACCTGACCGATGTAGACCTGGCGGCTTATGAGCCGCGCGCCCAGTCCATGCAAGCGCTGCTGGGGATCGAGGGCGCCAATCATCACCAGGTGCTCAAGCAGGCCGATGTCATCATGCTGCTGACCCTGCTGAACGATGAGTACGACGCCGCGACCAAACGCGCGAATTGGGATTACTACGTGCCGCGCACCGATCACACCTACGGCTCGTCGCTGGGGCCAGCCATTCACGCGATCATGGCCTGCGAGTTGGGCCAGCCGGACCTGGCTTACGAGCATTTCCGCCGCGCGGCGTTGGTTGATCTATACGATGTGCGCGGGAATGCGGCTGATGGCGTGCATGGCGCCAGCGCGGGCGGTTTGTGGCAAGCGGTGGTCATGGGCTTTGGCGGCTTACGCCTGCACGGCGAAGGCTGGACGACGCAGCCGCGGCTGCCGCGCCACTGGCGCCGGCTGCAGTTCAAGTTCGTCTATCGGGGACGCATGGAGTCGGTGGATATCCAGACCCCCACGTCATGAAACACGGTGACCACTGAGGCTGACCAGAATACAGACAGGATTTACAGGATTCACAGGATATGTAGCTCTCCGTGCCGATTGTTTTTACTCACCGCGGGGCAAAAATCCTGTTCATCTTGTGAATCCTGTCCAAACTGGCACGCACGGTTAGCAGCCTAGAAACGCGAGCTAAGACAGAGAGCCATCTGTCGTCCGGCCAAAGACAAGACAGACGGCTCCCGGAAAGCAAACGGCGCTCCGACTTTCGCAAGCGGCGCAACCGTAAGTGGGCGGCATGTACCATAGGATGCTTGCCGCCCAAAGCGGACGCAGCGAACGTCGAACAGCGGCCTAACACGAGGAGGTGAAAGGCGTCCAGAAACTGAACACTCCCCCGATGGTTGAAGTTCTGAGGGGAGTCTGCGACCCCGTCTGGTCCCGCGAAACCGCACATTGGGGCCAACAACGCCGGTCACAGACCGGCTGGGAGCCTCCACCCCCCGCTGATAGTTGATGGCAGTCAAGTATAACGTATTGCTGTTCGAACTAGGTTTCGAGCAGATGCAGGAGGAGAATGATGAAACGCAACGTTCGACCGTTGTTTGCTGTGTTGTTGATTGTCGCGATGATATTGACGGCCTGTGGGGGCGCCACGCCCACCACAGCGCCGCAACCGACCAAGGCTCCGGAGGCAACCAAGGCCCCGGAAGCGACCAAAGCGCCCGAGGCGACGATGGCGCCGCCCGCAACCGCCGGTGGTGATGTCAAGACCATTGCCGTAGAAGATGGCGCGAAGATCGTCTTCTCCGGTTGGGGCGACGAAACCGAGCAGAAGGTTTATCGAGACTCGATTGAACGCTTCAAGAAATACTATCCCAACGTAACCGTGGACTTCCAGCCGATTCCGGCTGACTTCCAGACCAAGGTGAAGGCCATGATGGCGGGCGGCACCGCGCCAGACGTCATCTACGTGGATGATCAGTTGATGACCGCGTTTGGCGCCAGCGGCCAGCTGCTGGCGCTGGACGACTACATGGCGCAGGCCGGCACGACGCGTGCAGACTTCATTGCGCCGCTGCTGACCATCTTCACCTTGAACGGCAAGACCTACGCGCTGCCCAAGGACTGGGGCACGCTGGGCCTGGTCTACCTGCCCGAAGCCTTCCAGGCCGCTGGCATCGCCGAACCGACCGCAGACTGGACTTGGGACGACCTCAAGAAGGCGGCCGAGGCCATCCAGAAGACCGGTAAGTTCAGCGGCTTCTGCATGGGCCCAGACTGGGCGCGCTTTGCCCCCTTTGCCTTCGGCAACGGCGGCGCCTTTGCCAATGCCGACAACACCGCTCCCTTGCTGGACACGCCGGAAGTCAAGGCCGCGGCCAAGTTCGTGACCGACATGAAGGCGTCAGGCGCGCTGGCGACGGCAGCCGACGTCGGCGCAGGCTGGTGCGGTGAGGCCATTGGCAAGAAGCTGGCCGGCATGACCTATGAGGGCGGCTGGATGGTCAACTTCATGCGCCAGACCTATGCGGATGTCACCTGGAAGGCGCTCCCGCTGCCGACCGGCCCCAAGGGCAAGGCCGACGTCATCTTCACCAACGGCATCGGCGTCAACGCCGCCACCAAGTTCCCCAAGGCCGCGGCCGCGCTGGCAATCTTCCTCACCAGCCGCGTCAACCAGGCCGAGATCGTCAAGACCGGCTTCGCCTACAGCACGCACCCGGATCAGCTCGACCTGGTGGTGGATGCCAACGACAAGGCGATTGCCCAGGGCGGCACCTTCGCACTGACGCGCGTTGCCTACTGGGGAACCAACACCGGCAAGGTCAATGACGCTGTCTCCAAGGCCCTCGAACGCGTCTACCTCGGCGATCAAACCGTGGACGAATCATTCGCCCAGGCCCAAAAAGAAGCGGCCGAGTTCCTGACCGGCGGCGGCGCTGCCAGCGGCGCCATCAACGAGCCGCCGGCCGCCGCGGCGCTGAAGAAGCTCGAAGTCGAATCGGGCGCCAAGATCGTCTTCTCCGGTTGGGGCGACGAAACCGAGCAGAAGATCTATCGCGATTCGATTGAGCGCTTCAAGACTGCGTATCCAGAAATCACTGTGGACTTCCAGCCGATTCCGGCTGACTTCCAGACCAAGGTGAAGGCCATGATGGCGGGCGGCACCGCGCCGGACGTCATCTATGTGGACGATCAGTTGATGACCGCCTTCGGTGCGAGCGGCCAGCTGCTGGCGCTCGATGACTACATGGCGCAGGCTGGCACGACGCGTGCAGACTTCATCGCGCCGCTGCTGACCATCTTCACCTTGAACGGCAAGACCTATGCGCTGCCCAAGGACTGGGGCACCCTTGGTTTGATCTATCTCCCGGAGGCTTTCCAGGCGGCTGGCATCGCTGAACCGACCGCAGACTGGACCTGGGACGACCTCAAGAAGGCGGCCGAAGGCATCCAGAAGACCGGTAAGTTCAGCGGCTTCTGCATGGGCCCAGACTGGGCGCGCTTTGCCCCCTTTGCCTTCGGCAACGGCGGCGCGTACGCTTCGGACGACTTCAAGACGGCCACGGTGGATACGCCGGCCATGAAAGAAGCGGCCAAGTTCGTGACTGACATGAAGGCGTCGGGCGCGCTGGCGACTGCAGCCGATGTCGGCGCAGGCTGGTGCGGTGAGGCCATTGGCAAGAAGCTGGCCGGCATGACCTACGAGGGCGGCTGGATGATCAACTTCATGCGCCAGACCTATGCGGATGTCACCTGGAAGGCGCTCCCCCTGCCCACCGGCCCCAAGGGCAAGGCTGACGTAATCTTCACCAACGGCATCGGCGTCAACGCCGCCACCAAGTTCCCCAAGGCCGCGGCCGCGCTCGCGATCTTCCTCACCAGCCGCGCCAACCAGGCCGAGATCGTCAAGACCGGCTTCGCTTACAGCACGCACCCGGATCAGCTCGGTCTCGTGGTGGATGCCAACGACAAGGCGATTGCCCAGGGTGGAACCTTCCCGCTGACGCGCGTCGCCTACTGGGGAACCAACACCGGCAAGGTCAATGACGCCATCTCCAAGGCCCTCGAACGCGTCTACCTCGGCGATCAGACCGTGGACGAAGCGTTCGCCCAGGCCCAAAAAGAAGTTCAAGACGCCCTGGATGGCAAGTAACGCGTGAGTACATCCTCCCGTAGGCCCCGAACTACGGGAGGATTTCTGTACGCGTTAGACCCGTGCATGGGCCGTCAGGCCCGAGGAGGCTTACTATGACAACCGCAAGCATGCCCCGCGCCAATGCACCGCCCACCCAAGGGCGCCCGTGGCTGGCCGGTCTGGTCGCCTTTTTGCTCACCGCGTTCGTCGTCAGCGCCGCGGCGCTGATTTCGGCGCCTACCAAGGGAATCAGAATTTTCCCGCTGGGGCCTTACCTCGCCGAAGCCTTCAGCTCTGGTCGTTGGTTCGTATTGATCGGCCTCATCCTGGGTGTGGCAGCCGGACTTGTGGCCGCCGTGGTCGTATTCCGCGCTTGGGGCAACCGCCGCCAACGCCAGGATATGCTCGCTGGCTACTTGTTCCTGGCGCCCTACTTGATAATCACCCTCGTGTTCACGGTCGGCGTGCTCCTGTTTGCCTTGTACATTGCTTTTCACAGTTACGACATCTTCACGTCGCCCGTTTTCAACGGTTTGGAGAACTTCAAGAAGGCATTCCAGACCAAGGACTTCGTGCAGTCGCTCGTCAACGTCTTTTGGTATGCCGTGGTCGTGACGATCGTGCAGACGATGCTGGCGCTGATGATGGCCGTTCTACTGAACGGCAACCTGCGGGGCAAAAACTTCTTCCGCACGATTTTCTACACGCCCAGCGTGACTTCTTCTGTCGTGATTTCGATGATCTTCTGGTGGCTTTACCTGAAGACCGGCTATCTCAACTACTTCTTCACCAACGTTCTTGGATTCTTTGGTATTCACTGGCAGAACATCGAATGGCTCAACTCGCCTCGTGGGTTGTTCCAATTGATTACGATCGCCTTTGGCGGCAATATCCCATCGGACCAGTGGTATCTGCGCGGCCCCAGCATCACGTGGATGGCGATTATGTTCCAGAACATCTTCACGACCATTCCGACGTTCATGTTGATGTTCCTGGCGGCGCTGCAAGATGTGCCGGCTTCTCTCTATGAAGCTGCGTCGCTCGATGGCGCGAACAGCCGCACGCAGTTCTGGCAGATCACGGTGCCCATGATCCGTCCGGCCATCCTGCTCGTCGTGGTGCTGAGCACCATCGGCACCCTCCAGATCTTCGACCAGGTGAAAATCCTGACCAGCGGCGGGCCGCTGGGGACCACGCTGACGCCTGTCTACCTGATCTATCGCGAGGCGATAGGCACGCAGGGAGGGATCCAGATGGGCTACGCCTCGGCCATGGCCTTCATCCTGGCGATCATCATTTTCGTCTTTACCTACCTGCAGCGCACGTTCATCGAGCGCGGGACAGAGCAGTATTAGGAGGTCGCTCATGGCTGTCACCACAGCGTCGCGCACGCTCAATCTGCCGTCGTCCGAACAGTCCAGGCGCACGCGCAACATTCAGACTGTTCTCAAGTATGTGCTGCTCGTCGTGATCGGGCTTGTGGCCCTGACGCCGTTTATCCTGGCGTTCATGGGTACGTTCAAGACGGATGCTGAAATCATCGCCTACCCGCCGGCTTTTTTGCCCAAGGCATGGCTCACCCAGAACTGGGTCAAGGTATGGACAACGGACTTCGGCCAGGGCGCTACGTTCCCGCGCTGGCTGTTCAACACCGCCCTGATCGCAGTCGGATCGGCGCTGCTGCAGGTCGTTTTCTGCTCGATGGCTGCCTATGCGTACGCACGTCTGCGTTTTCCCGGCAAGGATGCCATCTTCACCTTCATGCTGACCAGCATGATGATCCCTGGCGCGATCACGCTGATTCCTGGCTACGTATTGATGACCAAGATCGGCTTCACCAACACGTACTGGTCGCTGTTGATTCCGGGCGCGATTGGCGCCGGCAACATTTTCCTGCTCACCCAGTTCCTCAAAGCCGTGCCGCATGAGCTCGAAGAAGCGGCCTTCATGGATGGCGCAACGCAGTTCCAGATCTACAAAGATGTGGTAATCCCGCTCGCGCGCCCGGCCATGCTCACCGTGTTCATCCTCCAGTTTCAGGGCATGTGGAACGCCTTCATGGCGCCGCTTCTCTACCTCAACACGCCTAACATGTGGGTGCTGAATGTGGCCATCTCCACATTTCAGCAGCAGTATAAGGCCCAGTGGAACCTGACCCTGGTCGCGGCGATGTTCAATGCCATTCCGGTGCTGATCCTCTTCGCGTTCTTCAGTCGGTACTACATCGAAGGCATCAGTTACGCAGGGTTGAAGGGATAACCAATGACCAGGCGGCGCCGCGCGGCGCCGCCTGGTTAGAATTTCACATGGCTGATTCCATTCGCTTGTTCGTGGGCGCACTGCGCCTTTGGTGGCGTGAACTCCTTTTCCTGCTCGTTCTCAACGTCCTGTGGTTGGTCGGCCAGTTGACCGTGGTGTTGGGGCCTCCGATGACGGTGAGCGTGTATGTCGTGGCGCGCAAGGTGATGGAGGGCGACCTGGTTGATTTCAAGGACGTGATCGGCGCCTTGCGCCAGCACCTGGCCGCATCGTGGGCCTGGGGCGCGCTGCAGGTTATCGTGTACGGCGTCCTGGGATTCAATCTCTTCTTCTACGCGCGAGCCGAAGGGCAGCTGGTTCTCATCCTGCGTTACGCGTGGACGCTCCTACTCCTCGCCTGGTTCACGCTCAACCTCTACTACTGGCCGCTTTACCTGGTCCAGGAAGATCGTCGCGTCGCGACTACGCTGAGCAACGCAGGCAAGATGATATTGCTCAATCCTGGTTTCACCCTGGTCTACAGCCTGCTGGCGCTGCTCTTGATCGCGGTCAGCATTTTCTCGGGCCTCTTGTTAGGCGCGGTGATGATGGCCTGGCTGGCGTTGTGGGGAAACCTGGTCGTGGCCAACCGCCTGGATGCGCGGCGCCCAAGAACCGGGAACCACGAACGGAGGGCTTGATGAAACTGCAACGCTACGGGCAAACGCCGATTTTGCTCCCCGATCCTGCCTCAGACTGGGAATG
>NZ_UETR01000020.1:0-58361 GCF_900491745.1 Candidatus Amarolinea aalborgensis
ATGGCAAAAGCGATATTTCAGCGAACGAAGCCGCACGTGAACGTGGGGACGATTGGCCACATTGACCACGGGAAGACGAGTTTGACGGCGGCGATCACGAAGGTGTTGGCGCTCAAGGGTTGGGCGGACTATCGTGCGTTCGATTCGATTGACAATGCGCCGGAAGAGAAGGCGCGCGGCATCACGATTGCGATTGCGCACGTGGAATACCAGACGGAGAAGCGGCACTATGCGCACGTGGACTGTCCGGGACATGCGGACTACATCAAGAACATGATCACGGGTGCGGCGCAGATGGACGGGGCGATCCTGGTGGTCGCTGCGCCGGATGGGCCGATGCCGCAGACGCGGGAGCACATTTTGCTGGCGCGTCAGGTGGAAGTGCCGGCGATGGTGGTGTTTCTGAACAAGTGCGACATGATGGAAGACGAGGAGTTGTTGGAGTTGGTGGAGTTGGAGTTGCGAGAGTTGTTGAGCAGCTACAATTTTCCCGGCGACGACATACCGATCGTGCGCGGGAGTGCATTGCAGGTTCTGGAGTGCACCTCGAAGGATCCGAATGCGCCGGAGTACAAGTGCATTTGGGATTTGATGCGGGTGGTGGATGAGTACATCCCGACGCCGGTGCGCGAGATAGACAAGCCGTTCCTGATGCCGGTGGAAGACGTTTTTGCGATCAAGGGTCGCGGGACGGTGGTGACGGGACGCATCGAGCGGGGCACGGTCAAGGTCGGCGAAGAAATCGAGATCGTGGGCCTGCGCGAGACGCGCAAGACGATTGTGACCGGAGTCGAGATGTTCAAGAAGATTCTGGAGCGGGGCGAAGCGGGCGACAACGTAGGTTGTTTGCTGCGGGGCATCACGCGCACAGACGTGGAGCGCGGACAGGTGTTGGCCAAGCCGGGGTCCATCAAGCCGCACATGGAATTCATGGGCGAGGTGTACGTGTTGAAGAAGGAAGAGGGTGGACGCCACACGCCGTTCTTCAACGGGTATCGGCCGCAGTTCTACATTCGGACAATGGACGTGACGGGTTCGTGTGACCTGCCGGAAGGCGTGGAAATGGTCATGCCGGGCGACAATGTGAACCTGAAGGTGCATCTGATTGTACCCGTGGCGTTGGAAGTCGGTTCCCGGTTTGCCATCCGCGAGGGTGGCCGCACCGTCGGCGCCGGCGTCATCACCAAGATGATGAATTAGTAAGTTCAGCGGTGGATGCCTGGCAGGCGTCTGCCGATAGATGGGATAGAACATCATGGCGAAAAAAGCGGTACGTACTGTCATTACGCTGGCCTGCACGGAGTGCAAAGAGCGTAACTACGTTTCGGAAAAGAATCGGCGCAATGACCAGGGACGTATGGAGTTGGCAAAATACTGCTCCCGTTGTCATAAGCATACGCCTCATCGCGAGACGCGCTAAAGAACGCTGAAAAACCGTGTTTCTGACGAAGAGTTCACGGTTTTTCAGCCGCCCCGGTCTATTTTTGGTTTGTTTGTGAAGGCCAGTAGCTCAATAGGTAGAGCATCGCTCTCCAAAAGCGAGGGTTGCGGGTTCAAATCCTGCCTGGCCTGCCTGAATGTGTGGTTCTTGCTCGGTGCATCGAGACACCACCTCTGTTCTGTAGTATGACGGAGTCTGGTGTCTTAATATGTAAGAGGCCCGTGATATCGCAGGGATGTGAGAAGGCTCGTGAATAAATCTGTGACGGTCAACGCAAAAGAAAATCCGATTATCAAATACTTCAAGGATACGCGGGCCGAGTTACGCAAGGTGACCTGGCCCACGCGTGAAGAAGCAACCAACCTGACCGTTGTCGTGCTGGTTGTTACTTTCACGATGGCTATGATCCTGGGAGCCGTAGACTTTTTGTTCGCTCAATTCTTCCGTCTGTTGGTGGGTGGTTGATTCGATCGGCGCTGATGTTATGAACAATGCGATGTTCGACGAACTGAACCTAGATGATGAGCCGATTACCCCACCCGCGGTGGTGACAGACGAGGGTGAGATCGAATCGGCGGCCGAAGTTGAGGAGACAGAACCGGCGGCCGAACGCCACTGGTATGTTATTCACAGCTATTCTGGCTATGAAAACAAGGTCAAAAAGAACCTTGAACATCGCGCGGCCTCGATGCACGACGTAGGCGGCGACCGCATTTACCAGGTCATTGTGCCAACCGAAGAAGAAGTCGAACTGAAGGACGGTAAGCGTCGCACCATCGAGCGCCGCGTATTTCCCGGTTACATCCTGGTTGACATGATCATGGACGAAGACTCGTGGTATGTCGTGCGTAATACGCCCGGCGTCACCGGCTTTGTCGGCATGGGCAACAAACCGACGCCTCTGAGCCAGGAAGAAGTTGACAAAATCATGCGCCGCATCGAAGACGTGGCGCCCAAGATCAAGATCAGCTTCAAGATCGGGCAAAAAGTGCGCCTGGTTGGCGGCCCATTCGCTGACTTCATGGGCGCCGTGGATGAGATTTCACCAGAAAAGGGCAAAGCTCGCGTCATGGTCTCGTTCTTCGGCCGGGAAACACCGGTTGAAGTTGACTTCTTGCAGTTGGAAAAAGTTTAAGCTTCACAGATACGCAAACTAAGCGACGTAAACGTCATACAGGAACGAGGTGCGGCCTAATGACATGGGCGCCGCACCTTTGTTTTGAGAGATGGGTGTTGGAAAGGAAGTCAGATGGCGAAAAAAATCAAAGCAATCGTCAAACTCCAGCTAAACGCCGGCAAGGCGAATCCGGCTCCGCCGGTTGGCCCGGCGCTTGGTCAGCATGGTGTCAACCTGATGGCCTTCTGCAAGGAGTATAACGCGCGCACGGCTGCCCAGACAGGCACGATCATTCCGGTGGAAATTACTGTCTTCCAGGACAATTCATTCACGTTTGTCACCAAGACGCCGCCGGCAGCCGACCTCCTGAAGAAGGCGGCCAATGTGACCAAAGGTTCAGCCACGCCGAACAGCAAAGTCAGTGGCAAAATCACACGCGCCCAACTGCGCGAAATTGCGGAAACCAAGATGAAAGACCTGAACGCCAATGATCTCGCGGCTGCCATGAAGATGGTTGAAGGCACTGCGGCCAGCATGGGCATTACGGTCGTCGAGTAATTAATTTTGGCGAGTGGGAGAAGAAGCTTTCTTCGATAAAACCACAGGAGTTGTAGAATGCCTAAGCACGGGAAAAAGTACATTGCCGCAGCGGCCAAAGTGGATCGCAATCAGTATTACACGCCGCAGGACGCGATCAATCTAGCCAAGGAAACGGCTTTCACGAAGTTCGATTCCACCGTTGAAATTCATATGCGCATGGGTGTTGACCCGCGTCACGCGGATCAACAAGTGCGCGGTGTTGTGGTCATGCCTGCAGGCACCGGTAAACAGGTGCGCATTCTTGCCTTTGCGGAAGGCGACGGCGCCCGCCTGGCAACCGAAGCCGGCGCTGACTTTGTTGGCTCCGATGATATGATCAAGAAGATTCAAGATGGTTGGCTTGACTTCGACCTGGTTCTGGCGACGCCGCAAGTCATGGGAAAGGTTGGACGCCTGGGTAAAGTTCTCGGCCCGCGTGGCTTGATGCCCAGCCCCAAGACAGGCTCGATTGTGCAGCCCGAAGACCTTCCACGGGTCATCAGAGAAGCGCGGCAGGGTCGCGTTGAATTTCGTGTGGACAAGACTTCCAACATCCACATGCCGGTCGGTAAGGCCAGCTTTACGTATGAACAGTTGTTGGAAAACTTGACGGCTATCATGGATGCCATCGTGCGCGCCAAACCGGCGGCCGCCAAAGGCACCTATGTGCGCCGCGCCACGTTGACCACCACCATGGGCCCCGGCATCCGGATGGATGCCAATTTGGCCTCTGCCTTGAAACCAACAGCTTAACAAAATACCTTAGCTGTCGCATAACGCCGATGATCGCAGGTTGTTGTCTGCTTGCCAGCCAAGCACAACGTAAACCCTGCTGAGGCGAAGCTGTCATGAGTAAATCTTGCACTCTCTGTTCACCGCAGAGGGTCTTGACCCATGCGCCTTCGTGTCTCTCGGCACGAAGGCGTTTTTGTTGCCGCCATCAGGCCAGGGCGAACCATGTTGCTTTGCTGGCCGTCATCATGATTTTGTAAGTGAGAGGGGGTGACTCGATTGCCGCTGACTCGAGACGAAAAGCAGAAGTTCATTGATCAGTACGCGGAGCGACTACAAAAAAGTCAGGCCGTGATTGTGCTTCGCAACAACGGCTTAACTGTCGCTGAAATCACCGCGCTGCGTAAGAAGCTGCGCGACGCTGATGCTATGTTCCAGGTGACCAAGAACACACTGTTCAAGATCGCGCTGAGAAACAGCCAGTTCCCCACGCCGGAAGATATGTTCGTCGGCACCGTGGGCGTCTGTTACTTCACTGGCCCCATTCAAACGTCCACCAAGCTCTTGCTGGATGCGATGAAGGATCAGAAGAAGCTGGAACTTGTGGGCGCACTGCTGCCCGATGACGTGTTTGGGGCGGATGAGGTCAAACGTTTGGTTGACCTGCCAACCCGGGAGCAGTTGTTGGCGCAGCTGCTGGGCGCAGTGCAAGGCCCGGCAACCAACCTGGTGGGTGTCTTGCAGGCGCCGTTGCGTGAAATCATCACGGTTCTGCACGCACGTTCAGAAAAGGCAGCAGAAGAAGAGGCTGCTTGATGCGGCTGCTTTGGCAACCGCTCGCTGTGAAGTAAACTACAACGATCTTTTGAAACGCACGAGGAGATAACCTTATCATGTCTGAAAAACTGCAAAAGCTGGTCGAAGAGCTGGATGCTTTGACCTTGAAAGAAGCCGCCGAACTGTCCAAAATTCTCCAGGAGCGCTGGGGCGTCAGCGCCGCTGCGCCGATGGCCGTTGGCGCTGCCGTTGCCGGCGCTGCGGCGCCCGTGGCTGAAGCCGCGGCGCCAGTCGAAGAGCAGACCGAGTTCGATGTCATTCTCAAGGACGTTGGCGCCAAGAAGATTAACGTCATCAAGGCCGTCCGCCAGGTCACCAACCTGGGCCTGAAGGAAGCCAAGGACCTGGTCGAGTCAGCGCCGGCGACGGTGCTGGCCGCGGTGACAAAGGAAGTCGCGGGCAACGCCAAGCAGGTCATCGAGGCCGAAGGCGCTGTGGTAGAGATCAAGTAATCATACCGTCCAGGTAACCCCTCAAGGCCGCCAGGTTATCCCCCTGGCGGCTTTTTCTTTTTTGCACGCGCCGCGCGCATCAGACCTTTTGCAGTCATGAAGCTGTTTCTTCTCAGGTGTGCAGCAAGACGATAAAAGATGATGCAGCCTACTGAGAAAGATCCCTAGATGCGCTATGATGCTATGACGCTTTTGGTTATTCTCTATCGTAATTGCCTGCATCGTCCACCCTTTAACCTGAGCAATTGACGTTTTTCCTGCGAACATCCTTTGACCACAGCCTGGAGAAGAGTTTATGACTACAGGGTTTACAAGTGCCAAAAAACCGATCTACCTGGCATGGCTGTTAGCCGCTTGTTTGATGACGACGCTGTTCTATTCGTCAAAGGTGGCCTCGGCTTCAATTTCCGTTGAGGCCGAAACAAAAAGCTATTCGGCAATCGCCAGTAAGCCTGTTCTGACCACGACGCCGCTGACTCTAACCCTCGTGGTGAATTTGACGGATGATTTTGAGGATGCGAATCCAGGCGATGGCGTGTGCGAATCGCACAC
This sequence comes from Candidatus Amarolinea aalborgensis, assembly GCF_900491745.1. Taxonomy (NCBI): domain Bacteria; kingdom Bacillati; phylum Chloroflexota; class Caldilineae; order Caldilineales; family Candidatus Amarolineaceae; genus Candidatus Amarolinea; species Candidatus Amarolinea aalborgensis. The sequence goes on from NZ_UETR01000020.1 coordinate 5,711, forward strand.
GGGCATGGAAGATTGCAGTTTGCGGGCTGCGATCCAGGAGAGTAATGCCTGGCCGGGCCAAGATACGATCGTGTTGCCAGCAGGCTACTACGGTCTAAGCCTCGTCGGTACGGATGAAGATGCCGCTGCCACCGGCGATTTGGACATCACAGACGCGCTGGTGATCAGCGGCGCTGGCTCTGCTGGGGTGATTGTAGATGCGGATTACAGTGACCGCGTGTTCGATATTTGGTCAACGAGCGACGTGACCATCGCTGGCCTGCAAATACAGTACGGTTACCTCTACCTTAGCGACGGCGCCGGGCTGCGGCACAACCATGGCCATTTGACCCTGCAAGATGTGATTGTACAGAACAACGGCACATCGTGCGGTTTTCAGGCGTTGGGCGCCAACGGCGGTTTTGCCGGCGCGGCCGGCGGTATCGCCTCGCTCAGCGGTCAGCTCGATCTGCAGCATGTGATTCTTCAGAATAATGTGTCAGACTGCGGCGTCGGTGGGCTGTTTGTTGGCAGCAGCCAGGTCACCATCACGGCCAGCAGCCTCCTTTCCAATACCTCTAGTTATCAAGACGGGGGAGCCATTTACAATGTCGCCGGGCATGTTCATCTCCTTGATTCGACCGTGCAAGCCAATCAAGCGGGCAGCAACGGTGGGGGGATATCGAATGCAGCTGGGGGCATCATGGTCATTGAGGGCAGTACGCTGAGCGGTAATCTGGCTTTCGTCAATGGCGGCGGAATTGCCAATGCTGGCGAACTGCACATGATCAACAGCACGGTCAGCGGCAATGCGAGCTATGGCGACGGTGGGGGCCTTTTCGCTGCTACCGGCGCTTCGAATGACCTGATCAATGTCACGATGGTCGCTAATCAAGCGGATGCGACGGGGGAGGACGTGGGCAATGGCGGAGGCATTTTCAACCTGGGCAGCTCGTTCGCGCTGACTAACACGATCATTGCCGGCAACCTCGACCCATCACCTGATACGCGCCAACCTGATTGCAGCGACGATGGCGGTACATGGAGCGTCATCTCGCACAATCTAGTCGGCGACAACACCGGTTGTGAAAGCGTGTTCATACAGGGGGTGAATGGCAACCAGGTTGGCAACAGTGACGTTCCCCTTGATCCTGAGTTGACTCCTTTGCAGGACAACGGCGGACCGACCTTGACCCATGCACCCAACACCGGCAGCCCCGTGGTAGACGCAGGGACAAATGACAGTTGTCCTGAGCTTGATCAACGCGGGCTGGCGCGTTTCGCGGGCCTTAGCTGTGATATTGGCGCCGTGGAATACCAGGACTCTCCTCAGGCTGGCTCTATTTTTGTCGTCAACAGCACCTCTGATGAAGGCGATGGAGTGTGCGGCGTCGTGCAGTGCACGCTACGTGAAGCCATTGACGCGGCCAACCAAACACCAAACGAATCAGGCGCTGATCAGATTAGTTTCGCCATTCCGGGGCCGGGCCTGCACACCATTTCGCCGCTCTCGGAACTTCCAATGGTTAGCGATCCGGTCATCATTGATGGCCTGACCCAGCCCGGCGCCGACTGCGACGCCTGGCCCCCCACGTTGCTGATCGAGCTAGACGGCAGCGCTGCGCCCAATATGAACGGCTTGACGCTGATGAGTGGAAACACCGTCACAGGGCTGGTGATCAATCGCTTTTCTCGAAATGGGCTTGAGTTGCGTGGTTGGCAAAACACCCTGCACTGTAACTTGATTGGGACAGACGCCAGCGGGCAGGAAGCGTTAGGCAATGGAGAGAACGGGGTGCTCGTTGGGTCGAGCAACAACCTAATTGGCGGCGTTACGCCGGACAGCCGTAACCTGGTCGCCGGTAATCTGGCTAACGGAATTTCCTTCGCTGTGAATGACTCCCCAGGCAACCAGCCGTCCGGCGGCCTTGCTCCTCGCAGGCCCAGCGAGCTGCAAAATCTCGTGCAAGGAAACTTCGTTGGCACCAATGTATACGGCGCCTCGCCTCTGGGCAACCAGAGCGACGGCATCGAGATCAAGGGCGGCTTTTACGGTTCGTTTTTGACGATAATCGGCGGCCCAGCGCCTGGCGCGGGCAATGTCATCTCGGGAAATGGCGGGCATGGCATCTCGTTGAAGTACGGGGCCGACTACATGACCGTGCAAGGTAACAAGATTGGCACCGATGCGGGGGGCAATTCTCCCGTAGGCAATGTTGGCAGCGGTGTCTACTTCGAAGGTTCCAATAATAATCTGATTGGCGGTACGTCCCCGGGGGAGGGCAACCGCATTGCTTTCAACGGCGGTGACGGCATCACGGTATTGTGGAGCTATCGAGATACTTTTCTTGGCAATCAGATCGAATTGAACGGCAGCCTGGGGATTGACCTGAACGGCGATGGGCCGACACTGAACGATGTTGGCGACTATGACGGCGGCAAGGGCGCCAATGGTAATCAGAATTATCCTCTGGTATTCAGCGCCGTACCGAATGGCGTGACAACGCTGCTCAGTGGCCGCCTCGATTCCACTCCTGAACAGACCTTCACCCTTGAATTTTTCGATAATAGCGTCTGTGACCCCAGCACCTATGGCGAAGGCGCAACGCCGTTGACCACGATCACCGTTACCACTGACCTTCGTGGCAGCGCACCTTTTTCACTCACAATTCCTTCCAGCCTGCCGCTGAATCACTTTCTCACGGCCACCGCCAATGACGGCGATGGCAATACGTCTGAATTTGGACCTTGCCAGGCGGTCGGCCCCAATAACGTCACCTGGCCCCTGGCTTACCGGCTCCCGCTCAGTATGCCGACGGCTCCTGACGCCTCGGTCCTGCACGGCGAGATAGATCAGTATCTCAGCCGGCCGGGACAATCGCGCTGGTACAAGATCAGCGTAACGCCCCAGAGTAAACTGACGGTGAAGCTGACCAATCTACCCGCCAACTACGACTTGACTCTCTTCAAGGACATCGCCCAGGTCTACCAATCGCTGAATCCGCCGCACTCCTTGACTGACCTGGCGCAACTAGGGGCCGAATTTGCCCCGGACGCGTTCAGCCCCGATGTCTACAGCCCAGACGTCTACAGCCCAGATGTCTACAGCCCAGACGTCTACAGCCCCGATGTCTACAGCCCGGACGTCTACAGCCCGGACGCGAATGCGTACGCCAGCGCGCAACTGCGCAGTGTGCTGGCCGCAGCCGGCTTCGAGGGCACGGCCAGCGAGGGTATTACGATCAACACGTGGGACAAGAGCGAGGACTTCTACATTCGCGTGCGTGGGCGCAATGGCGCTTTCAGTCCCGCCCAGGCCTTTCACCTGGAAGTTCTGCTGCAGTCTGACGTGTGTGACGGGGTGACATCGGATCTGCCGTCGTCTAGCCTGGCCGCGACGGCTGGCGGTTTTCATACCTTGATCTTGACCGACCACGCGCGCCTGGCCGTCACCGACCCGCTGACGCCAACCCTCGGCAGCAAGCTGCTGACGTTGGCCGGCCGGCCAGAGGTGAACGCTGAGATCATTGACGTCAGCGCCGATGCGCGCGTGGCGGCCGCCAACGCGCAGGCTGATGCTTATCCAGCCTGTCCGACGGCCAAGAACCTGGTGGCCGATGCTATCAAGACAGTTGTGGATCGCTATCGCCTGGTCAATCCGCTCGAATACATCGTGCTCATTGGCAGCGATGATGTCATTCCCTTCTTCCGCCACCCCGATCAAGCGCTGCTGGCGAGCGAGCGCAATTACGTGCCTCCGGTGCGTGACAGCTCGGCTTCGCAGGCCAGCCTACGCCTGGGCTATGTCCTTAGCCAGGACGATTACGGCGCAGCCATCGAACTAGATCAGAAAATAACCACTTTCCCAGTGCCTGACCTGGCCGTCGGGCGCCTGGTGGAGACCCCGGCCGAGATCATCGGCATGGTGGACGCCTACTTGACAACGGCCGCTGGCGTCGTGAACACACCGACGAGCGCTCTGGTCACCGGCTATGACTTCTTGACTGACAACGCCGAGGCGGTGCAAGCCGCGTTCGAGGCCGGAATTGGGGCTGCCGCGGACGCGTTGATCGCCCCCCCAGGCCAGTCGCCGGCCGATCCGGCCGCGTGGACGGCCGCCGATTTGCGCGCGAACCTGCTCAGCAGTCGGCACGACCTCATCTTCCTGGCCGGTCATTTCAGCGCGGGCAGCGCGCTGGCCGCCGACTTCAGCACACGCATGTTGGCGAATGAAGTGGCGTCGTCCACGGTTGATCTGCAGAACACCATCCTTTTCAGCACCGGCTGTCATTCAGGCTACAACCTGGTCAACGTACATGGAATTACTGGCATCTCGCCGCAGCCAGACTGGGCGCAGGCGTTTGCACGTAAGGGAGTCACGTTCATTGGCGGCACCGGCTATCAGTACGGCGACACCGATTTTCTCAAATACAGCGAGCAGATCTACGCCAACTTCAGTCGGGCGCTGCTGGCGGGCACCGGGCCGGTGCCGGTGGGCAAAGCCCTGGTCGCTGCCAAACAGGCCTACCTGGCGAACACGCCCACGCTGCGCGGCATTGATCAGAAATCGCTTCTGATCTCCACCCTGTTCGGCCTGCCCATGCTCAGCGTGGACTTGCCTTTCGGCCGCGGCACACCGCCCTCGCCGCCCTCGATCATCGGCGCCACGAGCGTCTATACGACCGATCCAGGTCTGACCCTGGACCTGCGCTTTGCGGACGTCACGATCACACCCACCTTGAGCCTGGAAACGGAGATTCTCAACACGAACTCCACCAGCCAAACGGTCACGGCCACTTATCTTACGGGCGGCGCTGGCGTCGTTGTCTATCCCGGTGAACCGGTCTTACCGCTGGAGTCGCGCAATGTGCACGTCAGCGGGCAGATGCTGCGCGGCGTTGGGTTCCGCGGCGGCCGCTACACGGATCTGAACGACATCCTGCCGTTGACCGGCGCTGCCGCCACCGAGGTGCGAGGCGTCCACATTCCATTCTTCAGCGGTTCTTTCTACCCGGTCAACCCCTGGCACGCCAACTATTTCGACGTGCTGGCCAATGGCAGCGACGGGGAGACATCGCTCCTGGTGCTGCCCGCGCAGGTCCGTTCCACCACGCCGACCTCACCGACGGCGACCTTACGTCGCTACGACGGCATGGACTTCCGCCTGTTCTACAGCGCCAACATCAACGTCTACCCCACGCCTGCGGCGCCTGATGCGGCTGATCCCGCAGCCAGCAGTCCACAGGGGACGACCGCGCGGCGCACAGCCGCCGGCAACATTCCCGCCCTGGCCGCGCCGCCGACAATCGTGCGCGTTATAAGCACGCCGTCCGATGGTACAATTGATTATCAGGTGACGGTCATTGGCGACCCCGCCGCCGGCATTCAGGCCGTGTGGGTCACCTACACGGCCATAGATGGCCCGCTGTTCGGTCAATGGCAGTCGCTCGATCTGACGCAGAACCCGACCGATTCTACGCTCTGGGAAGGCACGCTGGTCGTACCCTACCAGGACGTATCGAACATTCGCGCGGTGGTGCAAGCGGTCAATGGCGTAGGGTTGGTATCCTTAGTGACAAATACCGGTTCCTACCTGGCCCCTGGCAGCGATCCGGGCGCGGCGCCGCCCACCTATCCAGTTTCCACGACAGTGACGTTGGTGAATCCGCCTGGCAGCGGCCCCTACGGTACAGAATTACCCTTCACCGCTGAGTTGACCAGCGGAGGTGCGCCGCTGGCCCTGGCGCCGCTGAGTTTCAGCCTGGGTACGCAAGTCCGTCAAGGAATAACCGATGCTAACGGCCGGGCGACGGTTAACCTATCGCTGTTCGGTTTGCCCGGTGAAAGCCAGGTGCGGGTGACATTCCCTGGCACGCTGACCGACGCCCCAGCCTCGGACAGCGCACCTTTTACCATCCTCAAGCAGGACACGTCGCTGGTCTTTACACCCACAGTGGCTTTTGGTCAATACAGCGATCCCATCAACCTGCAGGCTACATTGCGCGACGCCAGCGGCCGCCGCCTGCTGGCCCGGACGGTCTTTTTCCTGCCAGAGGATGAGCCGCTGCGAGCGCATACGCCCTTCACGGCGACCCGTCAGCTGCAGGCTGAAGCGGTCATCACCGACTACAACGGTCGCGCGGCCACGGGCAGTCTGCCGCTGCGAGCAGGCGCCTATGCACTGAGCGCTTACTTTGTGGGCGATGTTCCGTTGGGCAACGGCGAGGTCATCAGCCTGGAAGATCTACGCTACAACGCCGCCACGGCCGCAACCACGCTGACCATGAACGCCGAAGATGCCACCGTGGTCTACACAGGCGCGCTGATCGGCGCGGCCGGCCAACCGTTGACCCTGGCCGCCGCCGTGACGCAGGCGGATGATGGGTCGCCCGGCGATTTGACGCGGGCCGTTGTCAGGTTCGACCTGACGATGCTCGACGCCCCGCAGACCTTCTACCTGGCGCCGGTCCATGCCGACGGCTCAGCCGTCATTACCATCACGGCCCCACCCGGAGGAACGTACCAGGTGACCACCCAAGTCGTTGGCGGCTACTTTGCTTCGGCGCGTACGACCGGCCCCACGATCGTCATTTCTTCCGTGCCAACCGCCATCCGGTTGGGAGACTTGACCGCAGATACCAGTCTATCAGGCCGGTTGGCGTTGCTGGTCGCCGTGCTGTTGGCGGCGCTGTGTGGCGGCGTGCTTCGGCGTCAGCGCGTACAACGGCGCCAATAGGTCATCGCCCCGGTGTGACGTGATGCGGGTAACGCATGCTCGTCACACCGGGGCTGTAACCTACAGATAGCGTAGTGGATTGGAATTTGTGAATGCAGACACCGATCGAGCTTCAGGCTGTTTATATTCCCATGGATCGGCGCCAGGCCATCGCGGCAGGCGTCACGTTGCCGGAACAGACAACCGGCGCGGCGTTGTTCGTTGACATCTCTGGCTTTACGCCCTTGACCGAAGCCCTGGCGCAGAGCCTCGGCCCTCAGCTTGGCGCCGAGGAGCTCACGCGCTACTTGAACCAGGTCTACGACACGTTGATTGCTGAACTCGATTGCTATGGCGGCAGCGTCATTGGCTTCAGCGGCGATGCGATTACGTGTTGGTTTGACGGCGACAACGGCTTACGCGCCACCGCGTGCGCGTTGGCGATGCAAGAAGCCATGCGGCCCTTGCAGTCGGTGCCCTTGCCCAGTGCGGGGACGATTTCCCTGGCCGTCAAGGCCACGGTGGCGGTTGGCCCGGTGCGCCGCTTTGTGGTGGGCGACCACGCCGTACAGGTAGTTGATGTCTTGTCTGGCGCCACCCTTGACCGTCTGGCAGAGGCTGAACACCACGCAGACAAAGGGGAGGTGCTCCTCGATGCCACGGCCGTCGCGGCTGTGGGCGACGCCGTGATCTTCGGAGCCTGGCGCGCACGGGATCATTCCGATGCGCAAACTGAGGAATCACCGGCTCGCCTGGGAGTTGTCGCCAGCATCCAGCAGGTTGTCGAGCCGCGTCCGTGGCCTCCCCTGCCTGCCGATGCACTCAGCGAGCCGCAGGTGCGGCCGTGGCTCCTGCCCGCTGTGTACGAGCGCCTGCGCACCGGCGGCGGTGAATTTCTCGCCGAACTGCGGCCAGCGGTGTCGCTGTTTCTGCGTTTTGGCGGCCTCGATTACGATGACGACGAATCGGTAGGCAGCAAGCTCGATCAATTCATCTGCGAAGTGCAGCGGTTGTTGGCGCGCTACGCGGCCACGCTGCTGCAAATCGTGGTTGGCGACAAGGGCAGCTACCTGTTCGCCGCCTTTGGCGCGCCGCATGCGCATGAAGATGACGCGGCCAGGGCGCTGTCGGCGGCGCTGGAACTGCGCGCCCTGGCGGCGTCATTGGACTATCTGACCCCGGTGCAGATTGGCATCGCGCGCGGCCGTATGCGCACAGGCGCTTACGGCGGCGTCACGCGCCGTACCTACGGCGTGATGGGCGACGCGGCGAATGTGGCCGCGCGTTTGATGCAGGCCGCCAAACCTGGGCAAATTCTGGTCACCGATGCCGTGCAGCTGACCGCAGGGGCTGGCTTTGCCTGGGAGGATTTGCCGGCCATCCGGGTCAAAGGCAAGTCGTTGCCTATCGCCATCGCCAGCCTGATTGGGCGGCGGCGTAAGTCGGCCTTGGGCGTGCATGAAACCGGGTACGCGCTGCCAATGGTGGGGCGAAAGAGCGAACTCGCCCTGATCGAGTCACGACTGGCCGCGGCGCGCGCCGGGCAGGGCCAGATCATCACCATCATGGGTGAAGCGGGCATGGGCAAATCGCGCCTGGTGGCCGAGGTGATTCGCGTGGCCGGCGACCGTGGGTTTTCCAGTTTTGCTGGCGAGTGCGAATCCTACGGCACCAACAGCAGTTACCTGGTTTGGCAGAACATCTGGCGCGGCTTGTTAAGCGTGGACAGCGATGCGTTGGAAGAGACAGCGGGAGATGATACCCATGAAACGACTGGCTCTGCAACCAACGTGACCACGCGCCAGATTGAGCGGCTAGAAACATCGCTACGCCAGATTGACCCGACCCTGGTTCCTCGCTTGCCGTTGCTGGGTCTCCTGCTCAATCTTTCCATCCCGGACAACGATCTGACGCGCACGTTTGATGCCAAGCTGCGCAAAACGTCGCTTGAGGCGCTGCTGGTGGACTGCTTGCGCGCATTGGCTGCCACGACGCCGTTGTTGATCATCCTGGAAGATGCGCATTGGATTGACGCACTCTCGCAAGACCTGCTTGAGGCGCTTGGGCAAACGCTGGTTGATCTGCCGATTCTATTGGTAATGACCTTTCGCCCCCCCACGGTGGCTCAGGAACAAGCGCCGAAACTCAGCCGCTTGCCGGGCATCACGCAGATTACCCTGGGCGAATTCTCGCCCGCGGAAGCAGCCCAATTGATCGCGCTGAAAATCGGCCAGCGGGCGCAAACCGAAGGCGTTGCGCCCATTTCGGCTGATCATTTGCCAGCCGCTTTGGTCGAGCGTATCCTGGAACGCGCCGACGGTAATCCGTTCTATATCGAGGAGCTGCTGAACTACATCCAGGCGCGCGGGATCGCGTTGGATGACACCCAGGCCATTGCGCAGCTCGATCTGCCAGTCAGTCTGCACAGCCTCATTCTGAGTCGCATTGATCAGCTCAGCGAAAGTCAGCAAATCACGCTCAAGGCCGCCAGCGTCATCGGCCGCCTGTTTGGTTCGCATCTCCTGCGCGGTGTTCATCCCAGCCTCGGCGAGCATGACCGCGTGCAGCGGGATCTGGAAACCCTGGCAAGCCTGGATTTGATGGCGCTGGAGCGCACAGAGCCAGATACCGTCTATTTCTTCAAGCACCTTGTCACGCAGGAGGTTGCCTATGAAAGCCTGCCCTACGCCACCCGCGCCACCCTTCACGGCCAATTGGGGCAATTCGTGGAGGAGACCTACTACGAGTCGCTCGATTCGTATCTGGATCTCCTGGCTTTTCATTATGCGCGCAGCAACAACATCACAAAACAACGCGAGTATTTCCTGAAAGCAGGCCAGGCCGCGCAGGCGCGCTACGCCAACAGCGCCGCGATTGACTATTACCAGCGCGTTTTACCTATGCTTAGTCGCACAGAAAGAATGGGCGTTTTGCTCAGCCTGGGCCAGGTCTTCGAATTGGTGGGCAACTGGCGTGAAGCCAACGAGCTCTACACGGAGGCGTTGGGACTGGCCGCTGACTTGCAGGATTCACTGACAGCGGCGTGGTGTCAAGTGCGTCTGGGTGAAAACTGCCGCAAGCAAGCCCGCTTTGTGGAAGCGTGGCAATGGCTAACCACGGCGCAGCGCGGCTTCGAGGCCCTGGCAGACAAAGAAGGCTTAGGTCAGGTGCTGCACTACTTGGGCACTCTGGCCGATCAGCAGGGCGACTATGCCAGCGCGCAGGCCCATTACCTGCAAAGCCTGACCCTGCGGCGTGAAGTGGGCGACCAGCCGCGCGTCGCCAGTCTGCTCAGCAACCTGGCGATTGTGGCGCGACGCCAGGGAAACCTGCCAGAGGCGCGACGCCTGCACGAAGAGAGCTTGACGATCCGCCGCAGCTTTGGCGACCGCTGGGCCATTGGGGTTTCGCTCAACAACCTGGGCAACGTCCTGCTTGACCTGGGCAACTATGGAGAGGCCCTGCCCTGTTTCGAAGAGGCGCTGGCGCTCATGCGGCAGGTGGGCGACCGCTGGACGATTGCCAATTTCTTGAACAATCTGGGCAACGCCGCGCGCAGTCAGCGCGATGATGACCGTGCGCATGCCTTGTACCGTGAGAGTCTGCTGATCTATCGAGGATTTGAGGACAAATGGGCCTTGGCCTATCTGCTGGAGGATATCGGCTGTTTGCTCGCCCTCGAGGGCAAGCCGACCCCGGCTTTGCGCTTGATCGGCGCGGCCGCGGCGCTGCGCGCCGCCATCGGCGTGCCGCTTTCGGGCGCGGAACAAGCGCGGTTGGACAGATTGCTGGCGTCGGCGCTCGGCCCCATTGACAGCCCGGCGCACGCGCGCGCATGGGCGCAAGGACGGGCGCTGTCACAGGCAGAGGCGATCAACGAGGCGCTGGATCAACTATGAGCGAGATGACGCCGCTGTTTGTCTACGGCCCGCGGCGGCCGCGCAGCCGACCCACTTTCGCTTGCAGCGCGCGAAAATAATCGGTTTCGGTGATCTCCGCGACCTGCCGCTCCTTTTTGGCCTGGTCAATTTCGATGGTCAGAGCCTGCACCTGTTCGCGCAGGCTGATCTCACGCGCAAGGACTTCGTTCGCCATATGCTGAAACGCCCGCGCCAACTGCCCAAGTGGGTCATAGCGTTCGGTCAGGTCAGCAATGGAAGACGGATCATAGCTGCCGTCCTCCAAGGCGGCCGCGGCCGTTGTCATGCGGCCGATGTGCTGCAAATAGACAAAATCCTGCGCCATGTCTCGGAGGCGCGCGCGCAGATATTGACACAGCACCTTGATGATGGCAAAACCGATCTCAGGCTGCACATCCATCAAGGCCTGGAAGGGCGCCTCGTCCAGCCGCAGTAACTGCGTTGGCTCGACCGCCGTGACCGAAGCCACGCGCCCGGCATCGTCCAGGATCGCCATTTCACCCACGACGGAACCGGCCCACAGGTCGTTCAACACGCGCTCGCCATCATGCACGCGGACGCGACCCTTCACCAGAATGTACATGCAATCTCCAGGGTCGCCGCGGGCAAAAAGCTGCTCACCGGCGGCCAGGCTTTGTGGGCGCAGCAGATCAGCCACCTCTCTCAGGGCCGCGTCCGGCGTCTCCATGAAGATGGTGGTCGTCCGCAGAACTGCCATCATGTCATCTTGAGACAATACCTCGTGGTTGACGTGAATTGGTTCAGCCATGGCTTTTTTGTGACTCTGTGTGCTGTGGGAGAGATGGGGGCTGGCTGGCCTCGACCAAGCGTTCGAGGGCGGCGATATTGGCTGCCTTTCCAGCCTGGCGCAGCGCGAGCGCAGCGGGAGTTTGGTAGTCATGATGGCGCGCAAACTGCAGCTGAGATAGGTGCCACTCGTAGTCGTTCGGCGCAGCGCCGAAGGCCGCCAATTCGGCGCGCAGGGCGGCGTTGCGTTCGAAGAAATCGGCGCGCCCCAACAGATCGAGATCCGCGTCGGCCAAGATTTTTTCCAGGGTGGTGCGCGGGCTTTGGGGAAGTCGCGTCGCCATGATCATACCGCAGATCGCATCAATTTGTTCGGGCTGGTAGCCCATACCCGGTAAAACCGTGCGCGCAATATCGGCCCCAATCACCTCATGGTTGGCGCGATTGACCACAAAGCCGATGTCGTGAAAATACGCGGCTGTCATCAGCAACAGCAGATCCTCGCCTTCGATGCCAGAGAGCGCTGCCAAACGCTCTGCGGCCGGCGCCACATCATCCAGGGTGTGGTGCAGGGAATGATAGATGTACTGCGGCGCCAACTCCGTGCTTAAACGCTTGACAACGTATTGGCGTGCGCGGGCCAGATCAGGCTGCGCCGGCAGTGCTGGCTGCTGGAGCGCGGGTTGAGGTTGGGCATCCACGGCCGGCGCGCGGGCCAGCGGTTTTCGGCGCCGGCGCAGGCGCTGCGCTTGCTGCTGCAAATTGCGAAAGTACGCCGTCTCCGTCAGTTCGGACACCTGGTGCGACTTCTTGACCTCGTTGATCTCAATCTGCAGGCGCGCCACCTGCTCGCGCAGTTGTTGGTCGCGGCGGGCCAATTCACGGATCGTTTGCTGGAAGACGCGCCCCAACTGCCCCAACTCATCTGGGCGTGCGGCGACGTCGTCGAGGCTTTCAGGCACGTAAATCTCACTCTCAATCGCCACGGCGGCCGCGGTGAGGCGGGCAAACTGCTGCATATAAGCAAATTCAACCGACATGTCGTAGACCATGCGACGCAAACGATCAGACAACATACGAATGACGCCGCGGGCGATTTTCGGCTGCTGCATCATCAAATTGTGCAGCGCGTCTCGTCTGAGGCACAAAAGTACGCTCGCCTCCAGGGCTGTCACCGAGGCGCTGCGCGGTTCTGGGTCGAGCACCGCCATCTCGCCGAAGACGTCGCCCGGCCCCAGGTTGTTGAGTTCCCGTTCGCCGTCATGCACGATCATGCGCCCGCTTTCGATAATGTACATGGCATCGTCCATCTCACCCCGCTCGATCACCGTCTCGCCGGCGGCCACGGTGATTTCTTCGAGCAAAGGCGTAATAAGCCCCAGGGATTCGCGCGGCGTTTCGGAAAAGATGCTGACCGCGCTGAGGACAGTGGTGCGGTCTTTGGGTAAAGTCATTGTGGGTTCACACCTCATAGATCGAGCGGAATGCTGCGACCTCGCATCCGTGCAAAGTACACCTTGTACACCAAACTACCATCACTGCGGCGTTCTTCCGTCAATAGATAGCCTTTTTCAACCAGGAGATCGGCAATTTGCTTGGCTTCACTCTCGGATAGATCAAGGAGAGAGGCCATTTCGCCCGCGCTCATCGGGCCTCGCCGAAGAATTCTCTGCACGGCCGAGTCAACTGGATCAGGCAGAGCAAGGATATCAACCGGCGTGATGCCAGGAAAGGCGCCAACCGCGTGCAGTTGGTCCATCAATTCATTGAAGCTTGCCATTCATCTACCCACCCTTTCATGCACCAGGCATTTTTACCGCACATCAGGGGACACGTCACGGCTGCTCGGCCACGCGGCCGTCATCCAACGACCGCCGGAGAGCTGCACCTATTCAGCAGGGGCCATGCGCTTACGCATGGTCCGAGCCTTGGATTGCAGCGCTTGAAAGAAGTCGGTGTCCACGATGGCGCTGACTTCATGCTGGCGCCGCGTTTCATCAATCTCGATCCGCAGCTGTTGAATTTCCTGACGCAAGCCTTGCTCGCGCACGTAGGCTTCAAGCGCAGCCACAGCCAATGATGAGAACGATTCCATCAACGGCTGCAGGGCTTCATCAAACGCCGTCACAGCGCCGGTCTGCGCGTCCTTGGCGTTGATCAACTGCATCACACCGAGCACATGATCATCGGCCGTCTTCAAAGGCATCGTCAACAGCGAATGCGAGCGATAGCCGGTTTGAGCTTCAAACACGCGTGGGCCAGAGAAATCGAATTTCGACGCGGCAGCCACGTCGGAGATATTGACGCTTCGGCCTTCCAGGGCCACGTAAGACGAGATATTGCTGTGATTGGGCGCGTTTGTTTCTGCGTCGTAAAGCGGGATCGTGGGTAGGGTCACAGGGACAGAGGAGGTGCCCCCCATAGCAAAATTGAGCGTATCGTTGCGCACAATCATAGGTTTGAGCTGGTTGGTTTCTGTGCGTAGATAGAGTGTGCCAGCATCCGCGCGACAAAAAGTCTTGGCCTCCACCAGCATGGTCTCCAACAAATGATTGAAATCTTTCTCAGACGCCAACGACACGCCGATGGGGATCACCACGTGCAGGAGGTCGTCGGCGCGTTTCTTCTCGCTGCGCACCTGGCTGAGCGTTTGGCTCAGCTTGGTCGTCATACTGTTGAAAGTCTCGCCGAGTCGGCCAATTTCATCACGCGAGCGCACGCGCGCCTGCGCATGCAGGTCTCCGCCGCGCACCCGTTCAGCCACCCTTGTCAGGCGCCGCACGGGGCCAGCAATGTTCTCACGGAAGATCGTGGCCAGCGCGATGCCCAGGAGGAGAGCCACCCCGCCGCCCGCCAAGACAATGCGGTTGGCTTGCACCAAGTCCTGGCGGCCACGATGCAAGTCAGTGCGCAGCGCGTTTTGCTGATTAGTGGTCAGTTGATCCAGCAGGCTAATCATCTCAATAGAGCGCGGCAAGACATCGGTGCGAAACAGATAGAGGTCCTGACGCCAACGGTCGCTCTCCAGGATGGGAAAGATGTCATTGGGCAAGAGCAGAAAAGCCGTGCGATTGGCGGCGATGGCATCCACCAGATCGCGCTGTTTCGCATTGAGCCGCGGACGGATCGCCTGGAGTTGATCCCAGGCTTGTTGGTTGAGGTCGCGGTTGGCTTCGTACTCGCCCCGGAAGGAGCGGTTGCGCGTCGTGGTGTAACCACGCAGGCCTGACAACATGGCGCTGAATGATCCTTGAAAGCGCGCCATCTCGGCCAGTTGGGCAATGCCTTCGGTCTGATCTCCGAACTCGATGGCGGCTCGCCGCCCCTGCTCGTCAATCAGCTTGCCCACGTCAATCAGCACCTGCCCGCCCAGGCGTAAGCCCTTGGTGGCCACAATCGCGTAAGCCGGTTCGCGCTCCAATTGATCATCATGCAGTTCAAAAAGCGTGGGCAGATCGGCGGCCAACTGGTCATAGAGTTCACGCACCCGTTTCAGGCGCTGCTGGTCTTCTGGCGACAGCTGCGCAGACAGGACGGTCAATTCGTTGAGGTCGTTCTGTAAGGCCCGTGCATCACGCTGCTGATCTTGTAGATACTCGTCGCTGCTCAACGCCAGGTAGCCGCGCACATCCGCTTGCACGCGCAGGAGATTGGCTTCAGCGCGGATGGCTGTCAGCGCCGTAGGCACGCGCACCTCGTCGGCAACGTTAATGCCGGCCATGGCCGCGGTGCTGGACACATAATTCCAAATGGCGCCGAGGATTGTCAGCAGCACGAGAATTCCAAAGCCGAGGCTTAATTTCCGGCCGATCGCCATGCGGTTGAGCAGCGGCGCGCCGATGCGGTAAGCCAAATTCTCCCGGTCGCCGGACGCGTCGCTTTCTGAGACATGAGCCATGGGGGCTGTGGTGGGTAAATCGGTCATGGCGTACCCCGCTTCCAGTCTTTGATATTCCACAGGTCTGCGTCCCAGGGGCTGAGGTCAACGCCGACCAGCGTGTTGCTCACCCCGGAAATGTCAGCCTGACGCACCAGGGGGATCACAACCACATCATCAATCAACTGATCATTCATTTCGATGAACAACTGACTCCGCTGCGCCGGATCAATCTCGGCGGTAGATGCCTGGTACAACGTGTCATAGGCGGGGCTGCACCAACGCTCCTTATTTAGCCCCTTCCAACTGTTGGCCTTCTGTGCAATTTCACTGCAAATCCAGTTGCGCATGTAGCTTCCTGGATCAGGGCTGCGATTGCCGGTGCTGTACATCTCCATATCAGCGTAGAAGTGATGGCGCGTATTGGTGATCGTTGGGTCGCTGCTGAAGAAGGTGATCGAATCAAAGAACGTGAGCTGAACATCCACCTGGATACTACTGAGCGTGCGCTTGATAATCTCCTGGGTTTGCTGGCGAATGGGGCTGGCCGAAGTCTGCAAAAGGACGCGCATAGTGACCAAGGGGTCGCCCGCTTTGCGTATCTTGCCATTGTCACGAATCCCATCGTTGTTGGTGTCTGTCCAGCCCGCCTCATCCAGAAGGCTCGCCGCTTTGGCCAGGTCAAACGGGTACAGACTCTCGGTATTCGGCGACGCAAAGGTGGGCGGAGACACCAGCACGTTGGTGGTTGGCTGACCGGTTGGCCCATACAGCTTGGCAATCGCCTCGCGGTCAATGGCGTGGGCAAAGGCCTGGCGCACCCGCAGGTCGCTGAAGAAAGGATGGGGAAATTGAATGCTCGACCGCTCGCCATCGTCGGTTTCCCGATTGGGGTCGGTGCGGTTGAGCAAAATGCGTTCCACGAAGGCCCCAAACGGCGCCAGGATCTGGCCTTTGCTGCCGCTCGCTAAATCAGGCTCCTCCTGGAAGTTGATCTGCAAATTGGCTGCGTAATCCACATCGCCGGCCTGCAAGACCGCGCGCGCAGCCTCGTTGACGGTGCCGCCGCCCTTCAGCTCGATCCGGCTGAAGTACGGTTTGTCCGGTTCACGAAAGTACGGGTTGGGTTCATAAATAATCTTGTTGGTTTCGACCAGGGTGTTGCCCAAAAACAGCACTTCTTCCGGCTTGAAGCGAACGACTCGATAGGGCCCGGTGCCGATCGGCAGCAGGTTGGCCGGGGCGCTGGCGGCATTGGCGCCGTTGTAGGGTTCAAAGACATGGCGCGGGATGATCATTCCTTGCACGCCCACAAATGGCACCGCCCAGGCCGGATTGACATCCTGGAAATCAATCCGCACGGTGAGATCATCTTCGGCGTTGACGCTTTTGATGCCCTGGTAGTTGGTAAATGTAGTCGCGCCGTTGACTTCGTGATTGGCGATGAAATCAAAGGTAAACTTGACGTCAGCCGCGGTGAAGGGCACGCCATCCGACCACTTGACGTCGGGGCGCAGTTTCCAAATGACCGATTTGCCATCGGGGGCAACGCCGCCGTTTCCTAGAGAAGGGATCTCAGCCGCGAGGATCGGTACGAGATTGCCGTCCTTGTCGAAGCTGGCCAACGGTTCATAGGTAATACGCGCTGGCGCCCAGTCTTTCTGGCTCGACGCCAGGTGTGGATTGAGGATGGTGGGCGCCTGCCAAAAGAGCATGCGCAGCACGCCGCCAACCCCGCGCCCTGTGCGCGGGGCCGGGCTGGGGGTTGGCGCCAACGTGGGGGCCGGGGGCAACGCCCCGCCAGCGCATGCTGTCAGCCCCCACAGCAATACACCGATCACAAAGCAGAAACGCAGGGTGAGACTGGTTTTGAACATGATGATTATCCAAAGAGAACCGGGAGATAGCCGGCTTGAATCAGAGTTGGCAATGCAGCCTCACGCCAGGCGCGGCGCCAGCTCTCTAAATCGCGACCCACTGCGGCTTGCAGTCGGTCGTTCAGTTGATGGGCGAGGGCAGGCTGCGAGACCCACAAGAAGCAGTGGCGATCCCAGTTGTGGGTGGTATCCATCAGGGCGGCAACGTCTGATCCATTGTAGGGAGCATGGTTGATGACATGCCAACCAGGGCGCGATTTGCCATCGGCGTTCTGCGCGATCAAGCTGCCGACATAAGGGATGGCGTCCCAGGCGATGGTGTGCCATCCGAGGCGCGCCAGGACGGGCGATCCACCCCGCCCTACCGTAACGCTGACAAAGAAGCGCTGGCGCGGCAAGGATTCGGAGCGAACTTGCGCCAGGAGCTGCTGGCGAAGCTGCAGGCTGATGCTGCGTTTACGCCAGTCAGGGTGCGTCCAGCCGGTAAGCAATTCGAACATATCAATCATGGGCCACACCGACGCGCCCATGGGTTGGCCGCCGTGCAGCGCGCGCGCCGCCCGGCTGCGCGTGGGCTGGTGAAAGATCGGCATGCAGCTGATATGACCGATGATAGAACCGTTGTCCACGGCGACGGCTGCGAGTCCTTGCTGCCACCGCCGATAGAGAACAGCCGCTGAAAAGGGAGTCAGGCCTTTTTCGCTCGCCACCGATGCGGCCAGCTGCTGCCAGGCCGCAGGCGCAAACGATGCCGTGGGATCAGGCTCCAGCGCGCACTCCCCGGTTACCGAGGATACGGTGACAGAAAAAATCAAGGGATGCATGATAGGCGCCATGGGCGACTTAACCCAGGATGCACGGGAGCGATCAAGGGGCGGCCGCCGGTCACTGGCTAAATTGATCATAGAGCTTATGCAATTCCCGCGGCCGGCTGCGCGTCAGATCGCCAACCCGATCGTTCGTTTCGCGCAAGCGGCTGCTCAAGACGTTGATGACCACGAGGGCCAGGTCAGGATGCCGGCGCATGAGGGCGATGAGCGGTTCACGCCGCAGGCGCAGCACAAGCGTGTCCTGCAGAGCAATGGCCGACGCCGTGTGAGGACTGTTATCGAACAAGGTGATCTCGCCAAAGTAAGCGTGAGCGCCCAGCGTTGCCAGGCGCACGGACGAGCCGCGACGCCGGGTTTGTTCGATGCCCACTTGTCCATTGACAATCACGACCAGAACGCCTCCCGGTTCGCCCTGCTGGAAGATGACATCGTCTTTGCGATAACGTTGTTCTTCACACGCTGGCGCCAGGACTTTCAACTGATTGATCGTCATCTCACGAAAGAATGGCGCCTCTTTAAGAAAAATAATCCGTTCGATCAGCGAGAGCATAGTGGCCTCCTGCGGCCTGACAGCGGCCGCGAGTTTGGTTTGCTCAAGGTTTGAGTCTGCGTCGCCCAACAGAGCAGCAGCGGGGGGTGAAAGGTGACTCATGACAAAAGAGGCCAAAGCCTCCAGCCACGGGTCGTAGTCCGGCTGCGAGCGATCACGTATGGCGCGGATGGCCTGGGCTGCCGTGGGCGGTGCAGAATCCTGGCTGGACTCGATCAGGCTCATGACCCGATCCGCAGCCGCGGTAGGGTCGCACAGGGCAGCCACAAGCGAAGCCACAGCCGGAGTCGTCAGGGACTCAAGCGCTTCGGCGGCGTTGGCGCGGGTATGCTCATTTTCGGCACGGAGGGACGTTTCCACCACGCCGATACCCTGCGTGTGGTGCTGAGCAGCCAGAAGCTCAAAAATCTCATGCAGGCGTTCGTCGGTTTGTTCACGCACAGCCGCCTGCAGCAGAGCCATGCCGTTGGTCTGCAGGCCCGCGTGCTGGGCCGATGCCGAGGTCATGGCGTACCAGCAGCCGTAGAGGCGGCCGGCCTGCGCCAGGCTGTCGTTGATCTCTGCCATCAGGGTTGGCGCCCATGCCTGGGGCGTCACTCGCGTCGCGACGATGATCGCCAACTTGCGCTGACGCGAGTTGCTGGCGCTGAACAGCGGCTGCAGCGCAGATAAGGCGGTCTCGCCCATTTGGACTAGCGCTTCGACCGCCGCCTGTTGGACGCTGGCGCTTTCATCGTGCAGACCAAGCATGAGAACCGAGCACGCCTTCGCGCGCGTGCTGGCGTCAGTGTATTGTCGCCCCAACATGGTCAGCGCAACCTGTCGCACCTGTTCGACGACGTCGTGAGCATGCGCCTCAAGGGACGCAAAGAGCTGGCGCGCGATCGCATCCGTCAGCGGTTGTGGAAGCATCGTTTCCATGGCCAGTATGGCCTGCAAGCGCACATCATCCACCGGATCGTCCAAGCCGCGTATGACTGCGGGCAGCCAGGAGATCGCGGCCAATTGTCCCATGACCTGCATGCCCCGCGCGCGCTGGCTGCTGTCGGCGCTGCTGAGCATCTCCTCGAGAATAGCGCTGGCCGCCGCGCGCAGATTGGGATCAGCAGAGGCCATGACCGCGGGCAGCGCCTGGCCGCGCACGTCGAGATCTGCGTCGCTGAGCAGGGTGCTGGCGAGACTGAGATATTGGCTATGATGAGCGCCAAACATGTTTTCCAGACCAGCCAGCGCAGCCTGGCGGACTTGACCACTGGCGTCGGCCAGGCACTCGGTGAAAAGCTGGCGCGCGCTCTCGTGATGCAAATCAGCCGCCGTCAACAGGTTGAGCAGGGCGGCGCGCTGCGTGGGGTCAGAAGCCTGGCGAATCGTATCACTCACCGTCGGCACCGCATTGACGCCGCCAATCTCGATCAAGAGCTGTGTCAGGAAAAGGGTCAGCGTAGGGTCTGTCGTAGAGGCCAATTTGCTACGCAGCCGCGCCAGCGTGGGTGGGTCCGCGCTGGTCAAAGTGCCTGCATGCTGCAGCAAGAGGCTGGCGTAGTCTTCCTGCTCGAGCAAGGTGAGCATCGCCTGGCTATATTGGCGCCGAATGACGACCGCGACGACAATAAACGCGATGGCTAATAGGGCCATGGCGGCCGGCAAAGCCCAGTCTGACGCGCCCGTGGCGCGAAGCAGCGGCGTGAGCAATAGGATCACGCCGCCCAGAATAGCGCCGATGGGGACAATCAACCCGCTGATGAAGGCACGGGCGCGCCCCTTGACCCGCAGCGGCACGGCGTTGTAAAGTAGGTTTTCGGTGGAATTGCGAAACGCCGTGCGAAAGGTCGTACGGTTGAAGTAGCCAAGGGCTGCAGAGCCCAGGCGCGGGAAGAAGATTAAGCTGCCGCTGATCAGCAGGGTGCCGGTGGGGAAGATCAAATTGGCGTTGCCCAGGCCAAACCAACCGATGATGCGGCCCACAAGGAACAACTGAATGGGCAGAGCAAGTAAATTGGCGATGCCGCTCACCATCCCGATGAAATCGGCCATGGCCGTGGTCGTTTTCAGTTCAGCCAAGAGAATGCTGCTGGTGCGAAAGTTGATGAGCGCCAGCAGCACGGTGAACAACAGAGTGGAAACGGCCATCCAACGCAGGAAGACCGACCGACGAATGTACGCGCTGCCCTCGCGCAGGTTCTCAGCCGCCGATGGCCGCGGCTGCATGGTCATGCCCGCGTCGTGATTGGCGGCGGGGTGGCCGGCAGTCAACGCCGCGTTCTCATGCAGTAAGCGCGGCATCAACCAAGTCAACAACGCCATGACAACCAGGGCGGCCATCCACAGGCTAATGATGCCGGTGGGTGCGAAATGTTGATTCAGCAGCGGAATGGTGAGACCAGCCACGATGCCTGCCAAGCGCGCGGAGGTGCCCAGAACGGGCACGACGCGCTTGGCCGCGCGCGTGTCGTAGAAGCTGCTCACATAGGTGGCCCAATGCACGTTGTAGATATCGAGCAGGGGTACGTTGAGAATGAGATAAAAAAGGGGAAAGGCGATCAAGACAGCGCCGGCGGCGAGCAGCGCCAGTCCGATCACAATGCCGATGACGCTGATCGCCAGGAGCGCGATCATAATCCGGTCATTGCTCACGCGATCGGCAAAAGCTGAATAGATGAAAATCGCGAGGATGGAGCAGATGGCGTTGATAATGAACGCCCAAGGTAAGTATTGAACCCCAATTTGGCGCAGAAAATCAGCCTCGACGATCGTCTCACCCCAGTTGATGCCAGTCAAGACAATGAACGACATCAGGTAGAGGATGAGCAGCCGCGGCCATTCGTGCGGTCGGATATTCAGCAATCTGCCCAGGACAACGATCACGGCAAATAAATCCTAAACTCAACCTTACATACGAGATCAGAGATTTGAGATCAGAGACCGGAGATCAAGAATCGTATATAAAAAACGCTGGCCAGGCTCCCCGCAAGGTGCAGATTGGCTAGCCAGCGCTCAGGAATTGCAGGACGCCAGGTCGAGCAATCGGTCAAACGTCCAACATGCCCGCAATTTGCTGATAGAGGGCCGTCATGGGATGATTGGGGTAGCGGATGACGAAGATGCCCTCGCTGGCCAGTGTCATCATCTCGTCCGAGTGGGGGAGGACGGCGGCCACCGGGCAATTGAAGGTGCGTTCGACGCGCGCTTTGACATCGTTCGGATTCCAAATGGGCGGCGCCTTATTGACAACCAACAGCATGTGCGGCACATCGAGTTTCTTCGCCACTTCGACTGTGACCGCGGTGCCCTGGTAGTCCTGCGAGTCTGGGCGCATGATGAGCACCAACGCGTCAGAAATGGCGATCGAGAGCAGCGTTTCTTCGTTGAGGCCGGGATGGGTGTCAATCATCAGAACGTCTAGCTTCAACTCTTCCATCAAACGCTGGTAGCCATCATTGAGCAAACCGACATCATAACCTTCACGCAGCACGCGGGCAATATCGCTGGCCTTCATGCTGGAGGGGATCAAGAAGATCTGCCCGGCGATTTTTTTGCCTAAGCGGGAACTGACGTCAATGGCTGCGTCTTCGATATTGCAGTTGCCCCACAGGTAATCATTGAGCGAATGCACGACGTCGCCTTCTTGGAGACCAAACAAAACATGGATGCCAGGAGAGTGGATATCGGTGTCAACGACGCCGACGCGCTTGCCACTCATCGCCAGCACCGCGCTCAGATTGGCCGTTGTATTCGACTTGCCAGTGCCGCCTCGGAAAGAGTGAACAGAGATAATCATAACGACCCGCCTTCTCAGTTCGGATTTTTATTTTCTTGCAGCATAACCAGACCAACAGCGCCTACCGTAGGCGCAGCAGCTATCGCGAAGCCTGGTTTCAAGCATGCTGGAAGTGTGTATTATTGTAGCACACCCCACCCGATCGTCAACAACGGGTTCTGGCGCGCGTGCACATGACGTTCGAGACGTGCGACGGCCGTTCGCCACGGCGATGGGGGTTGCGCAGGTTCGAGGTCATCAGCCGGCTCTGCCCTCCTCCATCGGCAGCATGCGGCGCACGATCACGATGGTGATGTCATCGAATTGAACAGCATCGGCAATGTGGTTGCGCAGCGTGTTGTCTATGCGCTCAAGCAGGCTGGTCGCGGAAGCGGCTGGCGTCGTTAACAGCTCGCGCAAGCGCCTATCCGTGTATTGCGCCCCGGCCGGGTCACGCGCGTCGGGCACGCCATCGGTGTACATGACCAGGGTGTCGCCAGGTTCAAGCTGCGCTTCCCCCGTCCGAAAATCGGTCTGCGCCATCATCCCAACCGCCATTCCGGTTGGCTTGAGCACCGCTTTCAGGGCGCCATCTGCGCCCACGATATACGGCGGATTATGGCCGCCGTTGATATAGACCAACCCACCGGTCATTGGATCGAGCACCGCGAAGAACATGGTGGCAAACATGTTGAGATCGGAGTGATTCTCCATGATGTAGTTATTGGTCAGGAGCACCGCGTTTTTCAAGGCTGTGGCGCCGATCGCAGGTAAGCCGCGGCGGCCTGGGCGCGCGCTGACCGGGGCCGGGCCGTCGCTCAAGAGTGAATCTACCAGGTTCAGGCTGTAATTCTGCTGTGCAAAGGCGCGCGTCAGGCTGCGGCTGAGCGCCATGAACAGCGCCGCGCCCACGCCCTTGTCGCACACATCGGCAATGACAATGCCGATGCGCCGTCCCTGGGTCAGGGTAAAAATGTCATACCAGTCGCCCGCGACTTCGCGCGCCGGATGCAAGCAGGCAGCCAACTGCCAGCCCTTGGGCTGCGGCACTTCCTTGGGCAAGAAATCGCTCTGGAAGCGCCGCGCGATCGCCACATCATTGAGCACCTTCTCACGCTTGAGTCGCTCACGCTCTTCGATGCGGCGCTGACGCACCCCCAGGTAATCGGTTAGCTGCACCTTCAGCAGCGACGGTGAGAACGGCTCCGGCAGATAGTCGTCTGCGCCCAGGGCCAGACAAGCTTCCACGCCCTCGGTCGTTTGCCCGGACGTCAGCATGAGTACAATAATGCTGCTCAGCTCCTCGTCCACCTTGAGCTGTTTGATGACATACGCGCTGGTCACGTCTGGCAGATTGATCTGCAGAAGCATCAGCTCTGGCTTCTCGGCTTTGGCTAAGGCCAGTCCGTGCTGCCCTGATTCGGCCAGCAGCGCGCCATAGCCAAGCGCCTCCAAACGGCGCGCCAACGTGGCGCGTCGCAGCGGACTATCATCAATGACTAACACTCGTGCAGATTGGATTAGCACGCGTAAGCGTCTCCTTTTGGCATTTCTCTCGCTGCCCGCTATGACGCGGACGCAGCCGCGTCTGACGACGTCGGCGCCGCGCGCTTGACGACAAAGATATTGCGATTACGATCATCAATGCGCTCGTATAGAAACTTGTCGGTGCCTTGGATGGCCAGGTAGACGCCAAGACCGCCAATGTCTCGACGTTCCAACGGCGAATCCAGGTTGTCTGGTGTTGGGTGCAGCAACGGATCGAAGGGCACCGCCGTGTCTTCCAGGATAATGGTTAACGAGTCGTCATGTACATGGGCGCTGACTTCGATATCACCTGACATCTGGGATCGCTCATAGCCGTAGTTGATGATGTTCGTGGCAATTTCGTCTACCGCGAGACGCAATCGGTAGCCCACACGTTTGTCTATGTTGGCCAGCGTGCATGCCTCGGTCACATAATCTCGAATCAGCTTCAGGGAAGGGAGGGCCCCCGGCACTTTCAAAGGCTGCATGGAATTTCTCCTGCGCAAAGACGAAGTTGATCGCCGGACGAGAGGACAAACGAATTCAGCCCCCACGTCCGCGATCCCAATCACCTAGTCTGCTGGTTAGTCAGGCGCAAGCATTGGGCCTGACCAATCTCGAAGATCAGGGGAGAAACCCGGGCTTCTTTCGAAACCCGGGTTCTCAAGTAATCGGCTAGAAGGCCTCGATCACATCCGCATCATAAGTATCCACAATGATGCAGCTTTGATCGAAACCGGTCATTTCGATAGTCTCCTGCACCGATTCCTGGGGCGCTACCAGGTAGAGATCAACGTGCGCCCCCATTTTCTGACGGGCAAACACTAGAACTCGTAGGCCCGCGCTGGACATATACGTCAACTCCTGCAAAAGCAGGACCAGGCGCCGCGGATTCCAGGCGGCTGCTTCCTCAACCGCGTCCTTGAACCGACCAGCCACGCTGCCATCAAGCTCACCCACCAGGGCAACCTGGGCAATACCGTTGTTCATGCTGCTTGAAACTGTAAAAGCCATTGTTCTTCTCCATTCTTATCGTTTCGTCTATGAACTATGATCTTTGATCGCAGTTCAACGTCGGACAGGCGCCCGGTTTTCCGTGAACCCGGGTTCATGAAAATTCTTGGTCGTTAGCGGCCCACGATGATCACAACCGAGCGTGCTCCCACCAGGATGCCAGTCTGGTCATCCAGCCGCGGCTCATGGCCTGGCTCCCACACATCGGCCGGCGACTCAACGCCCGTGTTGGCAAACACATGCCAGTGCATGCCATCAGGCAGTCGAGGCAGCTCGAAGTGATGAGCATCCCAGTGCATGTTCAGCGCCACGTAGATAAAGTCATCCGCAGCTTGGCCGCCCTGCGCATAACGGCCGTTCAGCATGAAGGCCAGGGTGCGGTTGCTGTCGGACCAATCCGCATTCCAGGCCTGCGTGCCATGCCACGTGATATCGGCATAACCGGTGCCCAGGTAATCCTGGTTGCGCAGATGCCAGCGATTCCGCAGAATGGGGTGCGCATGCCGAAACGCAATCATCTGACTGAAAAAGCGCAGCTGCGCGCTGTTCTGCTGCACCAGGTTCCAATCGAACCAGTTGGTTTCGTTATCCTGGCGATACGTGTTGTTGTTGCCGTTCTGCGTGCGGGCCACTTCGTCGCCCATGAGGATCATGGGCACACCCTGGCTCATCATCAGAATGGCGGCAAAATTCTTCATCTGACGGCGGCGCAGGTTGTTGATTCCTTCATCGTCCGTTGGGCCTTCCCATCCGCAGTTCCAACTATCATTGTCATTGGCGCCGTCTCGATTCTCTTCACCGTTGGCCCAATTGTGCTTTTCGTTGTAAGACACCAAGTCGTTCAAGGTGAAGCCATCGTGCGCGGTGATGAAGTTGACCGAGGCCGTGGGGCCGCGGGAGAGATACAGGTCAGGCGAGCCTTGTACGCGCTGCGAGATGGCGCCGACCAATCCTGCCTCGCCCTTGACGAACTTGCGCACATCGTCGCGGAACTTGCCGTTCCATTCGGCCCAGCGTCCATAGGCAGGAAACGAGCCAACCTGGTAAAGCCCGCCCGCATCCCAGGCTTCCGCAATCAGCTTGCACTTCGCCAGAATGGGGTCATAGGCCAGGGTTTCCAAAAGCGGTGGGTTGGACAACGGCGCGCCCGAAGGCGCACGTCCGAGCACGGCCGCCAGGTCGAAACGGAAGCCATCAATGTGATACTCGGCCGCCCAGTA
Source organism: Candidatus Amarolinea aalborgensis (assembly GCF_900491745.1). Taxonomy (NCBI): domain Bacteria; kingdom Bacillati; phylum Chloroflexota; class Caldilineae; order Caldilineales; family Candidatus Amarolineaceae; genus Candidatus Amarolinea; species Candidatus Amarolinea aalborgensis. The sequence continues at coordinate 31,724 of NZ_UETR01000020.1, forward strand.
GCGCAGGCAGTCCAGCACCATGTTGCGTACGACCGGGTTGTTGCAGTTGAGCGTGTTGCCGGTGCCTGTAAAGTTGAAGTAATAGCCTTCAGGGGTGAGCATGTAATAGGTCTTGTTGTCAATGCCGCGGAACGAAATGGAAGGCCCGTTTTCGTTGCCCTCGGCTGTATGATTGAAGACCACATCCAGCATCACCTCGATGCCATGACGATGAAACTCTTTAACCAGCGCCTTGAACTCATCAACTTGCATGCCCATCTTACCGGTAGCCGCATAGGCGGACTTGGGCGCAAAGAAGCCGACGGTGCTGTAACCCCAGTAGTTACCTACGCGCAGTTCGCCGGTCTGAGGATCTGCACTGCTGCCTTCGAACTCATCGAACTCATAAATGGGCAGGAATTCAACGCAGTTCACGCCCAATTCCTTGAGATAAGGAATCTTCTGGCGGATGCCCGCGAACGTGCCAGGAAACTTCGCCCCGGAGGAGGGGTGGCGGGTGAATCCGCGCACGTGCATCTCGTAGATCACCAGGTTCTCGGTTGGAATCTCAAGCGGGCGGTCATTGTCCCAGTCGAAGTCGTCAAAAACCAGGCGGCCGCGATAGCGGTAGATGTCGTCCCAATTCGGGGGCGTGCCCCACACATCACGACCGCCAATCGCCTTGGCGTAGGGATCGAGCAAAATCTTGGACTTATCGAACCAATGTCCATTGGGCGGATCGAATGGCCCCTCCATGCGATAGCCATACTCGATGCTTTCGTAATCAAGGCCAAACACGATCATCGCATAGACGTTGCCAATGCGGAACTCATCAAAAAATGGAATTTCAACCAGCGGCCGGGAAGCCCCTTTTTCAAACAGCACCAGGGTGCAATTGGTGGCATGGCTGGAAAAAACAGAGAAATTGACTCCGCCTGGCACAAGCGTGGCCCCAAAGGGGAAAGCCTTGCCGGTGCGCAGCTTGTAGCCCTGGTGTTCGTGCGTTGGGTATGCATCAACTCGATCCATAGATAACTCCTTGTAAACGGCTACGCAAGAGCGGCGAGGCCTTCGGCCAATGTATCGAAGTGGGCAAAGAAGTCGAGGAAGCCAGTCATCTCCATGGTATCTTTGATTTCCTCCACCAGCCCCACCAAGACGACATGACCGCCATGACCCACCACGTTGCGGTAGGTTGCCAGCAGCATTCGCAAACCAGCGCTTGACATGTAGGGCACGTGACTCATATCCAGGACGAGGCGCGGATTTGATTCGGCCGCCTTCATGATCTGCGCCTGCACCTGGGGCGCGGTATTGCCGTCCACTTCACCATTTATGTCAATAATTTGGATAGACTTCTCGGTCTGAACGTTTATTTCCATGAAAATTGTTCCTTTCCTAAGCCTCCCGGCGGCGCAATCTGGCGGATTGCGCCGCCGGGCTTTCGAGCCAGGCGGCGCTCAGGGGCGATGATCTTCGTGGGAAAAAGAAGCATCGCCCCCAGCGCCGCGCGCCTGGCTCCTGCCGGTTACTTCGTGGGCTGCACGATGACGCGCACGCGCAGGCGATCCTTCGATTCTGGCAGCTTGACGGTCAGCCCCTGGGCATCGAAATCGCTGTACGGCTCGTCATCAATCCACACTTCGCTGATGGTGATGCTGTTGGGGGGCAGGATGTCGGGCGAGACGCGCAGGATGTTGTCCTTGAAGCCGCCAGGCAGCGGCTTGAAGTACAGCGTCAGCGGCTGCTTGGTGATGAGCAGGTTGGTATAGACCTGGGCCAGGTAGCACAGCTCAAAGGAGTGATAGCCGCTCATCGAATGGCTGCCCTTGAGGCGCTCGGTGCCCATGAGGTATGGCACACCACTGGCCAACACATTGAAGTAGACCGCGCCATCGTCATGGTCAAGGAAGAAGGCGTTGTAGAAGGCCGATGATTCACGAGCAATGCGCAGATACTCCTCGTCGCCCAGCACGCCGTGCAGAATCAAGTAGGCCAGAATGCCCTGCTCCTGCTGCCACCAGGCCTTGCGATCATGGAAAGCAAAGCGGTGCAGGTCTTCGCCAGGCGCCCGGTTGCGTTCCATCACGTCATACCAACCGCCGCGCTGCTGATCGCCGCCGACGGACGGCATGATGGCCGCAATTTTGCGAGCAAAGGCTTCATACTCTGGCTTGGGCGCTGAGCCGTACATGCGCAGCAAGTTCCAGGCGATCTTGAGGTTGTGCCCAACAACGCCGCGGTTCTGCTGCCACATGTGCGTGGAGTCGTGCGACCAATCTTCGTAGAACTTTTCCTGCACAAAGGGGCTGTGATCGTAGTCCGGGAAGTGAGCTGTGATGGTGTCGAAAGTGTATTCGAGCATCTTGCCGTAGCGCTCTTCGCCCGTTGCCAGCCACAGGTTGATCAGATAGGCCGGCGCATGATCGCCCACCGAGTTCCAGTTCTTCTTACCGCGGTTGGGGCCGAGCGCCTCGCTGCGCGCATCCAGCGTGATCGGATCAAGATGGGAGAAATAGCCGCCCTTCTCACGGTCCAGGAAGAAGCGATCGAACAGGTCAACGGTCAACTCGGCGTCACGCAGGATGCGCGGATCACCCGACACGCGATAGGTCTGGATGGGGCCAGCCAGCGCGTAGATCTGCTCGTACGCGGGGATGGCGTCGAAGTCGTCGCCGAATTCCGATGCAAAGACCTTCTTCTCGCGGCGTCCTTCCACGTCAATGCCGTGATACCAGTAGACGATGTTCTCATCACGGTCGTAAAAGCGCATATGGTCGCGCAGGTATTCCGTGCCGCGCTCCGCGCCTTCCAGGAAGCGATCATTGCCGGTCAGCATGTAGGCCGTGGCAAAACCGTAGACCAGGCGGGAGATCGTATCTGTTTCCTGGCGATAGCGGTCAGCTGCCTTTTCGCCGGTCAAGGTGATGTTCGTGCGGTAGTCCTTGTAGTCAATCGGCGCATCGCCAAACTGGGCGCGCGCGTAGAACTTGCCTAGCTCCCCAATCTGATGCACCCACCAGTCCTGGCGCTCGAAAACGAATTCACCCACCCGACGGCCGGGGAAGACAAGAAACTGAGCTTCGATGACATAGCCGTCGCCTTGGGGATAGAAAATGCCATAAGTGAAAACATGGCGGTCGGCTACCAGCATGTCGCGCATCTGTCCTGTGCAATCCTGGTAGGGATCGCCCAAGTTGCGCGTGAGCAAGGCGTAGGTGTTGCTCTTCAGCTTGATGTCGTAGGTGACGCCGCCGCTGGTGCGCACCGTGTAGGTATCCAGCGTGCGGTCGTACTGGGTCACATAGCCGGCAATGGTGTCCGAGAAGGTAAACTTCAACTTATCCATCTGTCACTCTCCTGTGATTCAATTTGCTGTGTATGGCGCTGTCTGGCCGTAGGCGCTAACCTACGGTGAGCGTGCGTTTGGTTGTGGTCGTTGATGCCACGTTATTCAGTATCGGCCAGTTGTTTGTGATGAAACTGATCCAAAGGGCTAGGAACAATGTATAGCACGGGAACCAGAATAAACAACAGCTTGGCCGCGTTCAGGTTGAGAAACGAAACCAAAAGGGCGACCAGGTAGACAATCGGCGCCATCAGTTGACGTCGGTTGACAAACGCAATCAAGTCGCCATCCAATTCGGCTGGCACCAACCGCCGGCGTTCTGTCGCGTAACGCCAGGTCAGGTTGAGAGATGCACCAGCGCCAATCAACATCAAGGCATAAAAAACAAGGGCCAGTTGATCGTCGGGGTAGCGAATGATCAGAGCGGCCGCAAACGGCATGGAAGCAACAAACATCAGAAAGAGTATGTTCATCCACAGAAGCCAGCGGTCGTGGCGCCTGATATGCAGGAACATATTGTGATGCCCCACCCAGTAGATGCCCAAGACAGCGAAACTAACGACATGAGCCAGAAACTTCGGTAAGACTTCTGGCACCGCCGAGATCAGGCCGCCGGTGACATGGTCTGGCACCTTGACTTCGAGCACGAGCAGCGTGATGGCGATCGAGAAAACGCCGTCGCTGAAGGAGCCAATGCGCTCGTTGCCAGGCGCACTGTGATGTTTGGTCACGTGTTTGCGCGGCGCTTCGTGCTCTGTGTTGTTAATCTGTGTATCGGCCATCGTCTCTGGTTACTCTCGATCTACCGTACAAGCGCCCTGCTCGTCGCCGCGGCGACGCTAGGCCAGTCCCTAGCCTGGGAACGGCGCCGGATTTGGGTCGTCAACGTACCCCTGTGTAATTTCGACAATGTTGCCTTCTGGGTCGGCCACCCAGACGGTGCGCCAACCCGGAATGAAGGCGTCGAAGTCGAAAGGCCCCAACGTAATCCGAGCGGCGTCGCCCATCTCGGCCAGCTTGGCATCCACATCCTCTACCTTGAACGCGATGTGGCGCCAGGTTGGAAACCACGGCCCGTCCTTTTCATTGGGGGGCAGGGGTGACGTTTCTTTGGCCTGGAACAGCTCCAAATAGGCGTCGCCCGCCTTCAGAAAAATGATCTGCGTGTCGCCGACGGGAAGGACGCGCCCGCGCGTAAAGCCAAAGTAGCGGCTGTAGAATCGCTCAATGGCGGCCATGTCTTGACAGGCAATAGCCATGTGATGGAACATCGTGTTCTCCCTTTTTCACGTGTCTGCGCGCAACGAAGCGTTAGCGCGCAGCCAGCATATCAATGATCTGGCGAGCAAACAGGTGGCAATGGCCGCCCGTGCGCCCCGTCACCAGATCGCCATCCACCACCACGTCCTGGTCGGTATAGATGGCGCCCATGTTTACCGCATCGCCATGCAGGTTATTATGCACCACCACGGGTCGCCCACGCACCAGCTCCGGCACAGGCGCCACCAGCCACATGCCGTGACAGATGATGCCCTTGATAATGCTCTTTTCGGCAAAGGCGCGTTGAATGAAGACCGTGGCCGGCGGCAGCTTGCTGACATCTTCCGTGTAGCGCAAGCGATCCGACACCATGCCGGAAGGCACGATGATGGCATCGTAGCTGCGCAGTTCGTCATCGCTCATATTCTCGAAGCTCTCGAAGCAGACAAAGGGCGCTCGGTACTCATGACCGAGGAAGGTGAGCGATGGCTGGCCCCACAAACGACTGAGAAAATGCAGTTCTATCCCATCTTCAGGAAAACGATGCTCATAATAGAAAATTTCTTTTTCGTAAAAGTCGCCTTCGATCAAGACGCCGACTTTCTTGCCCTGTAAACCCATGTTTACCTCTTTCTAGACTTCCGAAGTCTCTCAGACTTCGGAAGTCTGACCTTTACACCGCAGCCTGACGTCAGGCGACTGAACCATCCGGATACTGTGTCATGCCGGCAAAATGGATCATGATCTTGCCATCGCGCAGCACCCAGCTATCAGCGAAACGCATTTCAGCTTTCTGACCGCCCGCAGTCATCTGGATCGCTTCGACGATCATCAGCGTTTGCGGATTCTCGGTCTCGGCCCAGAACGCGATATCGCTCTCCAGACCCTCGATGCCCAGGATGCCCTGCATGTGCTCACGCAGCTGCTCTTTGCCCCGATAGTAGAGCGGTGTTTTCATGAAACTGCTGATGAGCAGGCAGTCATCGGTATACTGATCGAGCAAGGCGTCAATGTTCTTGTCCAGGATCAGTTGAATATGTTCGCGATACATACGGCCCAGAGCGGTGTCCGGCACGTTCTTCATAAAAGGTTACCTCCAAAAATCGTGGCTGACGGCCATACCAATGGCTGGCGCGTTGCTCAGGCGCTCAGGATCATGTCGGCCGCTTTTTCGCCGATCAAGAAACAAGCCGCCACCGTGTTGCCGCTCGTCACTGTGGGCATGACCGAGGCATCGGCCACGCGCAGGCCCTGCACACCGTAGACGCGCAGCGAAGGGTCAACGACGGCGCGTGCATCGTAGCCAATCTTGCAGGTGCCGGCCGGGTGCCACAGGGTCGAGCTTTGGGCCCGAATGAAAGCCTCCAGGTCAGCGTCCGGGCCAGGCACGATCTCGCCGCCGTTCAAGCCGGCAAAGGCCTTCGTGTTGGCGATCTCGCGCGCCAGCTTGACCGCAGCCACCAGCACCTGCACGTCTGCATCTTGCTGCAGATAGTTGGGGTTGATGGATGGCGCATCGAGCGGATTGGCCGAACGCAGTCGCACCTCACCAATGCTGTACGGCTGCACCAGGATGGGCAGGAAGATGCTGGCCGGGCCGCCAAAGTTCATCACCGGCGCCAGCGCCTTGGGCACCGCCGGGGTGTAGTTCATCTGCAGATCGGGCGGCGCGGCTTCCATTCCCGCGCGCGTGCGCACAAACAACACATTGCCGGTCAGCAGGTCGGGCTGAGGCAGATCAACCAGCGATCGAAAAACCACCGGCAGCTGCACGTGATCCTGCAGATTCTGCCCGACGCCGGGCAGATCAACCAGCACATCCAGGCCAAGCGATTGTAGATGATCGGCCGGGCCGATGCCAGAGAGCAGCAGCAGCTTGGGCGATAGGAAAGCGCCGGCGCTCAGAATGACCTCGCGTTCCGCTTCCACCTGCACCGTTTGCCCCTGGCTCACATACTCCACGCCGGTGGCGCGCGTGCCGCTGAAGAGGACGCGCGTCACTTCGGCTTCGGTCCGCACCGTCAGGTTGGGCCGCTTCATGGCAGGCGCCAGGTACGCGGTGGCCGCGCTGGCGCGATTGCCCTGCTCGTCCACATGGAACTGCAAGTAACCAGCCCCGTTCTCCTGGCGCGCGCCGTTGTTGTCCCAGTTCGGGCCATCATAGCCCAGTTCGGTCGCGCCGACCTGGAAGGGTTCCGAGCGCATGGCCGGGTCAGGGCAGTCACGAATCTTGAGCGGACCGCCCACGCCGTGGTACTCAGATGCGCCGCCCTCGTAATCCTCGATGCGTTTGTAATAGGGCAGCACGTCCTCGAAGCTCCAGCCGTCCGCGCCCATCGCGTTCCACTGATCGTAGTTGCGGCGATTGCCACGCACGTACATCATGGCGTTGATCGAGGTGCCGCCGCCAATCACACGACCCTGGTTGATGATGATTTGGCGCCCGCCCATGCCCTTTTGCGTCTCGGTGGCGAACTTCCAATCATAATCGGATCCCCACAGCGGAACAAACCCGCCCAATTCGTGGATGCCAGGATGAGTATCCACGGCGCCAGCTTCCAGGATCAAGACCTTCAGGGCCGGATTGGCGCTCAGCCGATTGGCAATGACGCACCCGCTCGCCCCAGCGCCTACAATGATATAATCGTATTTTTCTGTTGCCATGTATCAATAACTCCTTGGAACGGTTCGCCTGGGCGCCAATCCCGTGACCAGCGCCCAAACAACGGCGACTCGCAGCGGGTGGTTCACCCCATCGGCGGGATGATGCCCAACTGCTGCATCAAGCCCATGGTGTCCTCGCTCACCCAGTCTTCGACGATCTTGCCGCCGACCACGCGCACGACGCTGATGCCCTTGACGCTGACGGCCTTACCCGTGGGCGGAATGCCAAACAGGTTCTCGGTGTGCGTGCCCTGCATATGCCAGCGCACCGCAGCCTTCTCACCAGAGCCAAACGCATCTTCCACCGTCATGCGCATGTCAGGGAATCCCGCGCGGAACGCACCCAGGAAACCCTGCACAGCCGCCCGCGGCGTAACCGGCGTCGGGCTGCTGGGGTGGTACATCACCACGTCGTCAGCAAGAATTTCATCAGCGACGCTGGCGTCGCCCTTGCCAAGCAACTCCTCAAAGAAACGGCGACCAATCGTAACGGCATCAGACATGATACTTTCTCCTTTGATCAAATGTAAGAACGTGTGAATCGTTTTCAGTCACGAAATTGGCGAATTACGCTCCGGTTCAACCGGCCTGGGCGCGCGCCAACGCGCGCTCGGCCAGGATCGTCGCTAGGTGAACACGATACTCGCCCGACGCGTACAGATCAGTGCGGCCCTTCAAGCTGGCTACGCCCTGGCTGACCGCCGCTGCGAACGCGGCCGCGCTGGCTCTCTTGCCTTTGAGCGCGTCTTCGGCTTGATACAAGCGCTGAGGATGCGCCTCGCTGCCGGTAACGCCCAGCCGGCAGCTCACAATCGAGCCGCCTTCCCGCAGCACCAGGCTGGCGGCCACACCCACGATCGGATAGCCGTTGGCGGGGTTCTTGAACTTCTCGTACGCGCTGCGGTGCCCGATCTTCTGCAGTGGAATGTGCACCGCGGTGATCACTTCATCGCTATCGAGAACGGTGCGGAACGAACCGACAAAGAACTGATCGGCCGGAATGTTACGTGGCCCATGCGCGCCCTGAGTCAAGATAGCCGCATCGAGCGCCAACAGCGCGGCCGGCAAATCCGCGGCTGGATCGCCATAAGCCAGGTTGCCGCCGATGGTCGAAGCGTTGCGCACCTGCATGTCGCCGATACTGTCCGCTGCCTCGGCCAGGGCCGTGGCGTGCGCACGAACCTCAGGATGCAGCGCCATATCGGTGCATGTGGTCATGGCCCCAATCTGCAGGGTATCGGGGTTGCTGACGGTTGTGATCCCGCGCAAGCCGCGCACCGCACGCAGGTCAATCAGCATTGGCGGCGCTGCATGGCGTAATTTCATCTGGGTCAACAAATCATGCCCACCGGCGAGGACCCTGGCGCCGCGGTGCGCCTGCAGTAAGGCGATGACCTCCTCCAGGTTGGAGGGAGCTGCGTAATCAAAAGAAGCTGGAATCATACGTTTATGCTCCTGCTGCAACGGGTAAGAGTGGGCGTCCGACGCCGTTCTCCCCAGTCTTTAGACCTTGATGCGGAATGCTCATGCCCGTCGCTGACTGCCGGCGGCCTGGGCGTCACGCATCGCACGCCAGACTTTCTCCGGTGTGAACGGCATTTCCAGATGTTGAATCCCCAGGTCGGCCAGGGCATTGCACACAGCATTGCCCACGGCCGCAGCGGCGCCGACGGTGCCGATCTCGCCGGCGCCCTTGGCGCCCAAATCGGTGTGCGGCGTTGGCGTCACCATGCTGCCAACCTCGAAGTTCGGCAGCTGCGTTGCGCGCGGCAGCGGGTATTCTGTCAGGTTCGACGTCAACAACTGGCCGTCATTGGTGTACACGGCCTGCTCAAACAGCGCCTGTCCCAGGCCGTGCGTGATCCCGCCATGCACCTGGCCGTCGAGAACCATGGCGTTGCCCATCGTACCCACGTCATGCACACTGAAGAAGCGCGTCACCTCTACCTGACCGGTCTGCTCGTCAATTTCCACCTCGGCCACCTGCGCGCCATAGGGGAAGTTGAAGCCGGGCGGATCAAGGAAGGTGGTAACCTCCAGGTTCGGATCCATACCTGGCGGCATGTCCCAACCGTACCACAACGCCAGCGCAATTTCCTGCAGCGTCTGCTTCTTCTCCGGGTTGCCCTTGGGATAGGCCTTGCCGTCCTCGTAGACAACCTCGGCTTCGGGCACCTTGAACATATGCGCGGCCATCTTGATGACCTTGTCTCTGATCTCCTTGGCTGCCTTCATGGTGGCCGCGCCGCCAACGCTGAAGGAGCGGCTGCCGTAACTGCCCTGCCCGAACGGGGCGCGCTTGGTGTCAGAATGCAGGATTTCGATCTGGCTGATGTCAATGCCGAGCACTTCGCCCACGATCTGGGCAAAGGTGGTTTCATGCGCCTGCCCGTGCGGTTTGGAGCCGATGATGACGCTCACCTCGCCGGTGGGGTGCACCTTGATGTTTGCACTTTCCCAGGTTCCGCCCAACATGCCTTCCTTTGCCATGCGGGACGAGGGGCCGACGCCGCTGACCGCAATGAAAGGCGCCATGCCAATGCCGTAGCGCTTGCCGCGCTGCCGGGCGTCCTGGCGCCGCGCGGCCGTGTCCGCATAATTGGCCATCGTCAGCACCTTTTCCAGCGACGTGGGATAGTCGCCCGAATCGTACATCCAGCCCATGCGGTTGTCGAAAGGCAGCTGATCGGCCTGGATGAGATTCTTGCGCCGCACCTCGGCCGGATCCATGCCAATTTCCTGGGCAAAGCGGTCAATCAGGCGTTCGATCATGAAAGTCGTCTCTGCGCGGCCTGATCCACGCTGCGCGCCGAGCGAAACGACGTTGGTGAACACGGCGTACACTTCACAGAACGGATTGGGAATATCGTAGACGCTGGTCACATTGCGCCCAACCATGGCCGTAGCCACGCCCGGGCCAATCGTGGACGGATAGGCGCCCAGGTTGGCATAGCTGGTGCAGCGCAGCCCTGTGATCTTGCCATCACGCGTGCCGGCCAGCGTGGCGTACATCTTCTGATCGCGGCCCTGCACCGTGGAGCGCATCAGTCCGCTGCGCGTATCAACCCATTTGATGGGGCGTCCCAGTTCACGCGCCAGGTAGAGCACCAGCGGCATATCCGCGTAGACATAGCCCTTGGTACCAAAGCTGCCGCCGATCTGCGGCGCAATGACGCGCACCTTGTTGAACGGCACACCCAGAATCATCAGCGCCAACAAAAGACGATGATCGTGCGGCGACTGCGTCGAGGCGCGCAGCGTGAATTCGCCGGTCCCCGGATCGTATTCGCCGATCGCGGCGCGTGGTTCAATGGGGCTGTTGATGGTGCGCTGGTTGCGAATGGAAAGGGAAACCTTGACTTCCGCTTCAGCGATGGCGCGCTCAGCCGCCTCTTTGTTGCCATATGGAATGTAGGCGTTCAGGTTGTTCGCCACTTCGTCATGCAGTTGCGGTGCGCCCGGTTTCAACGCTTCTTCAGCATCCACCACGACTGGCAATGGGTGGTAGTCCACCTTGATGGCAGACAGCGCATCATACGCCTGGTAGCGTGTTTCGGCCACCACAGCCGCCACCGGATCGCCGGTGTAGCGCACACGATCGGTGGCGAGAACATTACCGGCGCCGGGCACGCCAAAGGGATGGGAGGGGAAATGGCTCTCCACCCCGCCCGGAATCCAGACGCAGGGGAGGGGCATCATCTTGTTCTCGATGTCAGCCCCGGTCAACACGCGCACCACGCCGGGCATCTTCAGCGCGGCGCTGGTGTCAATACTCTTGATGCGCGCATGCGCATACTCGCTGCGCAGAATGGCCATATGGAGCATGCCGGGCAACGTGAGGTCCGCAGTGAATTTGGCTTCGCCGCGCAGCATCTCCGGATCTTCCTTGCGTTTGAGGCGTGCGCCCAAAGTCTTGCCGGTGCGCGGCGCGGCCTTTTCGGCGTCGGCCGGCTTGGCTGCCGGCGCATTGGCGCCATTGCTGCCGCCTGTCCTGGCCGGGGCGGTGACGGGCGCGACCGCGGGCGCGGTTTCCCGCATCGCGGGCATCGGCGCGGGTGTATGTTCCGCGGGGGAGGCCTGCGCGGCAGCGGCTGCTTTCGCCTCTTGCGACCGAATGCCCGACTCCCAAAGCATAGTAGTGCCCGTCTGAATGATCACCGTGGCATGCTCATCCACCGCGGCAACATTCTCGTAGCCCATCTTGACCGTTTTGCCCAAGGAGATGGCGTCGCCGGGGCTTAAGTGAACCATGCCGATGACGCGGGTCTGATTCACGCTGGTGCCGTTGGTGCTGTTCAAATCTTCGATCGTGTAACCATCCTCTGCGCGCGCCAGACGCGCATGGCGACGTGACACTTCGGTATCAATCAGCACAATGTCGTTCGCCAGGTCGCGTCCGATGGTAACCACGTCGTCCTTCAATTCAAAGACCTTGCCGGCCGCAATGCCTTCTTGCACAACCAGCCGATACGAATCACTCATTGTCGTGTATCCCCTTTCGCCCGTCAGCTCGATCCCTTACCGCGCCGAATCTGCCTGGCCATCTTTTGCAAATCCTGGAAATAGGCATCATTGGTGATTTCGGCCACATGAGCTGCTTTCCTGGCCTTATCAATGGCCAGCAGGGTGACATTGGCCCCATCGGTTGGTTCAAAGCACAAGGTCACGTTTTTGCCCAAGTCAATCAAATCACCTTGTTTCAGAACCACCGGCGCCGTCACTTGAACACCATTGACAAAGGTGCGATTTGTGCTGCCCAAATCCTGAATCGTGTACGTATCGTTCGCCTTGGTCACCTGGGCATGCCGACGCGAGACGAGGGGGTCGGCCACCACAAAATCACAAGCCGGGTCACGCCCAATGATGACTGTGGCCTGTTCAATCTCGAAGCACTCGCCGACCATCTGGCCGCGCTGTACTGATAGCTGAAATGAACCGGGCATCGTATCTTTTACCGCCTTCCGTACTGACTGCTCTTCTGCCGCTTGATTCGTTTTCCGGGCAACGCTACTTGACGCCGGTGAAATGATAGCTGACCTTACCGTCCTTCAACATGAAGACATCGTAGATGCGCGTAATGCCGCGATTGGTGCGTACGGTGGCCTCAAACGAGACCGAGGTCTCGGTCTCTGTAAATTTATCAGTCGTGACCACTTCTTTGATCTGCACCCAGCGCATGTAGTTGCGGAAGTGTTCTTTGAGGGCGGCATGGCCGCGCACAGTCCAGTCGAACGAGGCGACGACGGCGTCCTCATGGTAGTTGTCTTCGACCAAAGCGTCTGGGTTGCCGCCGATGAGGTAACGCACCTGGCGCTCATAGAAAGCCTTGCCGGGCGTGTCAATAATCATGTGCACCAGGCTGTTCGACTTCTCAACCGCGTACTGCACAGCTTTGATCACATTCTGGTAGCCGGTGCAGCGGCAAAGATTGCCTTCCAGGCCGCGCCGGATTTCTGCTTCGGTTGGGCGCGGATTATGCTGCAGCAGGTCGGTCAATGACATGACCATGCCTGGCGTGCAGAAACCACATTGCAGGCCATGGCGCTCCCAGAAACCCTCCTGCAGAGTGGTCAGTGTGCCGCCATGCGCAGCGCCTTCGATCGTGTTGATGTCGGCGCCTTCAGCCTGCACAGCAAGCATCGTGCAGCTCTTCACCGAAACGCCGTTGAGCATGATGGTGCAACTACCGCACTGGCCGGTATCACAGCCTATCTTCGTCCCGGTCAGCCCGAGGTCGTCGCGCAGAAAATCAACGAGGAGCATTCGCGGCTCCACATCTCCTTCGTGGGGCTTCTGGTTAATGGTCATTGACACGTGCATGGATTCGGTTCCTCTCATTTACAGCTCGTTCACAGAGATCATGAACAACGAACCGGGCAAGGCTCATCCTGGCGGTCCACGAACCGCCAGGATGGGTGCGGGCCTGGCTAGAGTCGTGCAAACCCTGGCGCGTACGCGAACGGCTTCACCGTGGCGTTATAGGTCACAATTTGCAGACCGAAGCGGTTCTTGTCTGACCGGCGCACAGTCCAGCGTTGGGTGGCATCCATGGAGACGCGTTTGCTCTTCGCGGCCGGCGCTTCCCACCAGCTGGCCTGCCAACCAACCACGATATCCACCACCGCCTCGTCGCCATTGATCTGGGCTTCCACGGTCTGGACATAGTGATTCTCGTCGAAGAACAGGTTGGTTACCCGGTCGTACCATGTCTTGAACGAGGCGTAGTCATGAATGTCGCCGTCCGGGAACTGAATGTTCAAGTCCGATTCGCTCAACAGCGGATAGACATCTTCGATGGGATCATGGTTGTCAAGCGCACGGTACCACGCGGCCACAAAGCGCCTAATTTCATCTAGCTGCAAAGGTGTACTCATAACGAATTGTTTATCTCCTTTTTGATTTACTGTCCACACGTATTGCCCACGCGCTCCGGGTGTGTGTCCCCTTCGAGCACCAGGTCAATCAGGAAAGGCCCGGGATGCGCCAGCATTTGTGCTATGGCCGGGCCGATCTCCCACGGCTTTTCCACGCGCACCCCGGCCACGCCCATACCGCGCGCCATGTCTACGAAACCGAGCGGCGGATGGGAAAGGTCGAAGCTCAGCGGGAAATCGTGCGCGGGAATGTCCCGTTCTTTCCAGTAGGCTGCAATGTTCAGCTGCAATAAGCGGTACGAGCCGTTGTTGCAGATAATGAACTTGGCATTGATGTTGTGCCGCGCCGCCGACCACAGGGCCTGGATCGTATACATCGAGCCGCCGTCGCCAGTGAAGCCGATGACGGTTTTGTCAGGATTGGCGAGCTTTGCGCCTAGCGCGCCCGGAATGCCGACGCCCAGGGAACCGCCGCGCGTCAGGAAGTATTGACCCGTGCGCGAGGGTGGGAAATAACGCACGACGGCCGGTGAACTGGTCAGCGCTTCATCAAAAATGATGGCGTCGGCCGGCAGATGCGGCGCCAGCTCGGCCATAAAGCGCGCCATCGTCAACGGCACCTTGTCACGCGTCTCGTGGTCATGGGCCAGGTTGGCGGCTTCTTTGGCGGCCTTGGCCTGGGCAATCACGGCAGTGCGTGCGCCTGCTTGGGCCTTCTGCTCGGCCGTCATCGTCGCCGCCAAGATATCGGCCAGCATGGCGAGACTGCGCTTGGGGTCGGCCACCATGCCCAGCGTCACCGGGTGACTCTTGGCAATTTCATACGCGTTCAGGTCTATGTGAATGACGGCCGCGCCGGGGGCAAAAATGCCACCTAGTTCAGGAAAGACTTCCGGCAGCACGTAGGTGCCCACAATCAGGTTGGCGTCGCCTTTAGCCATGATCGGCTGGCTGGCATAGCCAAACATATGCCCGGTCATGCCCTGGTGCAGGGGATGGCGGTAGTCAATGTTGACCTCGCCGGCATCCGCCTCCCACACCTCGGCGCCAAGCAGTTCAGCCACGCGCGTCAGCTCGTCCTGCGCGCCAGAGTAGGCTACCCCATCGCCCACGAAGATCATGGGTTTGGCGGCTGCCGCCAACTGCGCGGCGGCCTGCTTGAGCAAGTCCGGATCGGGCGCTGAGCGCGTGGAGGGGATGAACGTCGGCACCACATCCTCGACCACTGGCGCATCAATGATGTCTTGCGGAATACAGACATACACTGGCCCCATGGGCGGCGTCGCCGCAATTTTGATGGCGCGGCGGAGCACGCGCAGCAGCGAGGAGGGGTCAACCACCATCGTGGCCCATTTCGTAACTGGTTCAGCCATTGCCACCAAATCGCCAGCCATCTGCGCATCGAGATTTTGATACCGGATGCCGGCATCCCCGCCGATGACGACCAGGGGAGAATGTCCCCGTTTAGCCTGGTAAAGGGCGCCAATGGCATTGCCAACCCCTGGTGTGCTGTGCAGCTGAACCAGGGTCGGCTTTTGCGTCGCACGTGCGTAGCCATCGGCCATGGTCACGGCGACGCTCTCCTGCAAGGTCAAGATATACTTCATCGCTGGATATTCAGCCAGGGCATCGAGGAAGCCTTGTTCCACGGTGCCTGGGTTGCCAAACATGAAGTTCATCCCATCGGCCAGGAACTGCTCGATGATGGCGAAGCGACCTGTCTTTTGTGTCATACATTGCCTCATAAAACGTGTCAGCGCCGCCCAATCGCAAGTCGCTGGCTAACGCGTGGCCCTGCGCTGCGGGATGCTGAACGCTGAATTGTGCTTAGAAAAGGCAAGCAATAGCCGCCGAAACCTGACCTGAGAAAACTGATCGTTCAGTCTATACAGGGTCCGGCGGCCATCCCTTGCAGGATTTAGAGTGCGCGCGACAGCTTACCAGCCGTAGCGGCGCAGGCCGTTTTCTAACACCTCGATCATCAGCTCGCCAACGAGGCGCGAGTCCTGCGTGGAGCGGCCGGTCAGGAAAGGATAATCCAGGATCGTAGAGAGGGTGTGGCCGACGCCGCCGTGGTACTGACCATCCGGACCAACCGCATCGCGCAGGATGTACTCCAGCGGATAGAAGGGTGGGCCGAAATTGGCAGACTTATTCATGGGCTTGCCGTTGAAGTCGTACATCTGGGCAAAGCCGGTCGAGTCCTTATAGTCGTATTCGCGGGCATGGCCGGTGACGTGCTTGCCCCAGATGATGCTCTTACGGTCAGTCCAATCGCGGGCAAAGGCCAGGCAGGTCACGCAGTAGCACTCGACGGCAATGAGCTTGCCCAGGGAGAGGAACCCCAGGATCACATCGTGCAGGCGTTCGTTGTTCACCATGTCCACCATGGGGCCGCTGCCGCCCGGCAGCAGCAGCGCATCGTACTTCTCTAGGTCTTTCCAACATTCGGCGCGCTTGTTGTAGTACGCCTCGAGCGCGTGCCCGAAGTTGGGGCTGTTGAAGTAGGGCATCTGCGGAAACCACGCGGACAGGTTGATGGGGTTGTTCAACAGGTCCGACTGGTGAATCTCTCGCGTCCTGGTGGCGTAGTGCTCGTCGGTCACGACCTTATCCAGCGGCGGATCCAGATACCCTACTTCCATGCTGGGCGGCAACGCAGGCGGCTTCCTGCCTTTTGCCGTCATGAAGTCCATCTGATACCCGCGTGCGGCCAGCACATCGTAAGGGCCAACCAGCTCTTCACCCCAATAACCCCATTCAGACAAACCGACCAAAATCTTCTTCGACATGTGTGAATCTCCTTAGTAGTTTTCGATCATCTACCTTGAGCGACTGGTCACAGACGCAGGCTAGTGACCATTTCTTGACAAATCCAAGCGCATCGCAGACGCAAGAATAACCCCAGCTGGCTTCAAGTGAGTTTTTCCACAAGAAGCAACTGTCACATGAACTACATGCGCCAGACGTTAGGCGCGTTATACTTTGTTGCTGCGCAATCAAACGGGGACTTTTCACCGAAGAAAACCAATCAGGGGACTGGATTAACGGAGAGTATCTGCAGTGCAAGACTATGTTTGCCGCCGTGTAACAATAGTGTATCAAATCATCGTCAAGAGAACGTCAAAACCTGCGCTCAGATGCGATAAAACACCCGCAAAATGCGCCTGTCTTGATTAAACCTTTTTAATGCCATGCCTCATCTTGCACTTCACCTATTAGGACCGTTCGAGGTCAAGCTCAACCAAGAACCTCTCGTTCGCTTTGACTATGACAAATTGCGCGCGCTCCTGGCTTATCTCGCTTTGGAAGCGCAGGCGCCGCAGCGCCGCGACGCGCTGGCCGGCTTGTTATGGCCCGAACGACCGGAAGATGCCGCGCGTCACAGCCTGCGCCAGGCGCTGTCCAATCTGCGCCGTTTACTGCAGGGAGATGCACACACGACGCCTTTGCTCGATGTCACGCGCGAGACGGTGCAATTCCCCGATTCCAGCCAGGTCTGGCTCGACGTGCGCCTATTTGATTCGCTCCTTGACGCCTGTAGTAATCACGACCACCTGAGCCTTGAAACATGCACGACCTGCGTAGACCGCTTGCAGCAAGCGGTTGATCTCTATCGCGGCGAGTTCCTCGAAGGCTTCTTTCTTGATGACAGCAGCGCGTTCGAGGAGTGGATGGAAAAGAAGCGCCGCCATTATGACCGGCGCATGCTGGGCGCGCTGCATGCGTTGGCTGTGCACTATGAGCGACAGGGGCAGTATGAGCGCTCGCTTGCCCTGGCCTGGCGTGAGCTGAGCATGGAGGCGTGGCGCGAAGAAGCGCACCGTCACATCATGTACACACTGGCCCGCAATGGACAGCGCGACGCGGCCCTGGCGCACTTCGAAAGATGCCGCCAAGTCCTTCAAGATGAACTCGGTGTGGCTCCCAGCAGAGACACCGTGGCCTTGTATGAACGTATACGCGCCGAGGAATCTTCCAGTCAGCGACCAGGGGCCGGCCCTTTGTGGCCCATCTCCACAATCCCATCGCTGATCCAGCGTGGGCGCGCCGTGCCCACCCAGCTCACACCATTCGTCGGCCGCGCGCATGAATTGGCCCTGCTGAGCGAGCGCATGCGAGAGCCGGCTTGCCGCTTGCTGACCCTCGTCGGGCCCGGCGGCGTCGGCAAGACGCGCCTGGCGATCGAGCTGGCATCCCAACAAGCCTCGCACTATCGAGATGGGGTCTTTGTCGCCTCCTTGTCCACGCTTCAGTCGCCAGCACACCTGACGATGGCCCTGGCCGATGTGCTGCAGCTCGCCTTTTACGGCCGCGAAGCCCCCGAAACCCAACTCCTCAACTACCTGAGCGACAAGCAGATGCTTCTTATCCTCGACAATTTCGAACATCTGATGGATGCAGGCAGTTTCGTCATCGAAATGCTGCACGCCGCGCCAGAGCTGCGCATGATCGTCACCTCGCAAGCGCGCTTGCAGTTGCAAGCGGAATGGATTTTCGACGTGGGCGGGATGTCCATTCCGAGCGGTCACTTGAATGGCTCCACCCTGGATTCGGATGCGGTGCGCCTGTTCGTGGCGCGGGCATCTCAGATTCGTGCGGATTTTGCCCTCACCGATCAACTGAAAGCGCCGATCGTGCGCATCTGCCGGCTCGTGCACGGGATTCCGTTAGGCATTGAGCTGGCCGCGGCCTGGGCGCGCGATTTTTCCTGCGCCGAGATTGCCGACCGCATCGAGCGCAGCCTTGATTTTCTGCACACCGCCATGCGCGATGTCCCCATCCGTCACCGCAGCCTGCGCGCGGTGTTTGACCACGCCTGGAAACTACTCACCCCTGAAGAACAGCGCGTCTTACGCCGTTTGGCCGTTTTCGACGGCACGATGAGCGAAGCGGCCGCCTTGTACGTGGCCGGCGCGACGCCGGCTGTGCTCACAGGCCTCGTCGCCAAATCGCTGCTTCACATCACGGGGCGCGAGCGCTACGCGATGCATCAGTTGATTCGTTACTACGCCCAAGATAAGTTCAACGAAGCCGTGGACGAACGAGACATGATGCGCGAACGATATGCCAGCTATGTGGCGCGCTTCATGGTCAAACAAGAACCACTGCTCCACGGAGCGCATCAAAAGCAGGCGGTGGACGACATCAGCGCTGAACTAGACAATGTACGCGCCATGTGGCGCTGGGCCGTTGCAGGGCGTCGTCACAAGATGGTGGACCAGGCCCTTGAGAGCCTATTTCGCTTTTTTGAAATGCGGGGTTGGTTTGTACGCGGCAGTGAACTGCTGGAAGAGGCCATTCAGGCCTGGAGCAGCAGCGCCGCAACCGCGCCCCAACCTGATGTGGCCCTTCTCGTGGGTCGGCTGCAAATCCGCTTAGGAATTCTTGCGGGGCATCTCGCCCACTATGCTCGCGCCCAGACGCTGCTGGAATCTGGGCTGAAGGTGGCCCGCCAGGCGAACAACAAACGTGAGGCTGCATTCGCCCTGGCTAACCTCGGCCAGGTGGTGGGCGCCAGCGGCGATTTGGCGGCCGCCGTTCATCTGCTGGATGAAAGCCTGGCCCTTGCCCCAACCCTCGGCGATCAGTCTTGTGTGGCCGCCGCCCTGTATCATCGGGGCGTTGCCGCGCACGTCGAAGGCGACGACATAAAGGCCGAGGACATGCTGCGGCGTTGCCTGAAAATCCGGCAAGAGGCTGGCGATTTGCAAGGCGTTGCCGCGGCGCTGGTCGCGCTCGGTCGTCTCCACGCGGATCAGGGCGATTTTGTCACTGCGCGTCAACGCCTCAACGAGAGTCTGCTGGTTAGTCGTGAGCTGGGCAACCTGCATGAGCTCACAACCGCTCTTGATCAGTTAGGCTCATTGGCGGTATCGTCGGGGGACTATGCTGCTGCGGCAACCTTCTATCGTGAAAGTCTCTCGGTTGCGCGCCAGATTGGGCAACGGGCTGTGATGGTGCTGGCGTTGTCTGGGCTGGGCGAGGTCGCCTGTGCGCAGCAAGAATTCGATCGAGCCCACGCCTTCATGCAGACGGCGCTGCGACTTGGCCTTGAAATTCGGGCAATGCCTCACATTCTTTCGATCCTGACTGGCCTGGCAAACCTGGCTTTGCAGCGCGGCGCGCTGGAACAGGCCGTGGAGTGGGTGACGTTTCCCCTACACCATCGAGCCAGCACCCCTGCGACAAGGACCAGGGCAGCCAGCCTGTTGTCAGAGCTGACGAACAGGCTGGCGCCAGAAACAGTGCAGGCTTGTGAAGCGCACAGCCATCAGCGCGGCCTGTCGGCGTTGGTGGCTGCGCTTCTGGCCGAACCAAAGGAGTAACAAAAAGCCCCGGTCGCCGCAGCAACCAGGGCCTTCTTTCTTTGCAGGACTTAGCACTCAACCGCTCACGGGGGTCTGCGACCCTGCCGCTTGCGGGGGAAGAGAAACGAACTGTCTTTCTTGGCGGCCTCACCGCGCCTTGATCACGCGGCGGCGGGCGCGGGCGTCAACATGGCGGCAAACTCGGTCATGTCGAGAGTCTCAACTTCCATGAGCCGGTGCGCCACGGCCGTGAGCTTGTCCTTGTAGGTAGACAGAATCGCGTGTGTGCGTTCGTAGGCCTCGTCAATAAAGCGACGCACTTCCTTGTCAATCTCACGCGCCACTTGCTCACTGTAGTTGCGCTGCTCGCTGATTTCGCGCCCCAGGAAAATCATCTCCTCGCGCTGTCCAAACTGCAGCGGCCCCATCGCGTCGCTCATCCCGAATTGGGTCACCATCTGGCGGGCGAGCTTGGTGACGCGCTCCAAGTCGTTACTGGCGCCGGTGGTTACATCGCCGAAGATGATCTCCTCGGCCACGCGTCCTCCGAGCAAACCGGCCAGTTCGTCGCGGTATTTATCACGCGAATAGAGAACCCGGTCTTCTTTCGGCAGCGGCATCGTGTAACCCAGGGCCATGCCGCGGGAAATAACGCTGATCTTGTGCACGGGGTCGCAGTTGGGCAGCATGTGCATCACCACGGCGTGTCCCGCTTCATGGAAGGCAATGACTTCCTTCTCGTGCGCTGAAATCAGGCGGCTGCGGCGCTCTGGCCCTGCGATCACCCGCTCGATCGCTTCCTGGAACTCAGACATGCCGATGCCGCGTTTGTTGCGACGTGCAGCCAAGATCGCGCCTTCATTGACCATGTTTTCCAAATCGGCCCCAGCAAAACCGGGCGTTTGTCGGGCCAGCGTCTCCAGATTCACATCGGGCAGCAGGGGCTTGCCCTTGATGTGCACTTCCAAGATTGCCTTGCGTCCCTTCATATCTGGACGATCCATGACCACCTGGCGGTCGAAGCGACCGGGACGCAGCAGCGCCGGGTCCAGAATGTCTGGCCGGTTGGTCGCCGCAATAATGATGACATTCGTGTCGGTATCGAAGCCATCCATCTCGACCAGCAGTTGGTTGAGCGTCTGCTCCCGTTCGTCGTGGCTGCCGCCCAGGCCTGCGCCGCGATGGCGGCCGACCGCGTCAATTTCATCAATGAAAACGATGCAGGGACTGTTGCGCTTCGCCTGTTCGAATAGATCACGCACGCGGCTGGCGCCGACGCCGACGAACATCTCAACGAACTCAGAGCCAGAGATGGAGAAGAAGGGCACGCCTGCCTCTCCCGACACGGCCTTGGCCATCAGCGTCTTGCCGGTGCCCGGGGCGCCGATCAGGAGCACGCCCTTGGGGATGCGTGCGCCAAGCGCGGCGAATTTCTGCGGCTCTTTGAGGAACTCCACCACTTCCTGCAGCTCTTCTTTCGCCTCTTCGCAGCCGGCCACATCGGCAAACGTCACGGTCGGTTTGTCGCCGGTGAACATGCGCGCGCGACTCTTGCCAAAAGCAAAGGCCTGATTGCCTGCGCCTTGCGCCTGGCGCATCAGAAAGAAGAAGAATGCGCCTACCAAGACCAGGGGCAGCAAGGTGCCCAGAATGGCGCCCCAGTTTTCCCAACGGCTTGGCGCCACCACTTCCACGGCAACAGCCTGCCGTTTGTCTTCGGGTACACCCAGATCCTTCAACGTATCGCCCAGGCCGACGCCATCTTCTTTGCGCGAGATAGCACTGGTTGACTTGTACTCTGGTTTATACGTAATTTGCAGTTCATTGCCCTTCACGGCGATGCGCTGCACCCCACCCGCGGTTACTTCACGCGCCAGATCGGCGATTGCAATCTCGGGCACATTGGGTCGCGTGCGCGAGAAGGACGTGAAGACAAACGCAGCCAGCGCCGTTAACAGGAGCAAATAGACTAATCCATTGCGGAACACTTTGGGAACCATGTCTATTGAATTTCCTCCGCCAAATCGTTCACTTTCTCATGCTTTGGACTGCCAAAATCCTCAATCGTAACAAAATCATCAATATCAGTATCGCACGGCGCGTCAAGCAGCGCCGTAGCGTGACTTACCAACGCGCCGGCCTGCGCCGTGATGCTCATCAAGGCAAGTTGGCCGGCTCTTCCGCTAACGTCAGCGTGAGTGTCTGTTCTTTGCCGTCACGCAGCAGGTGCAAGACGACCTCTTGGCCCACGTCGGTTTTGCCTTCCAGGTAGGCATCGAGGTCTTTCCAGGTGCGCAGCGGTTGCTCATCAATCGCCGTGATGATGTCGCCGCCAACGTACATGCGGCGATTGCCAATCACAACCTCACGCTTAGCGCCCTGAATACCGGCTTTCAGCGCCGGGCTTGCATCATACAGCTGCGCCACCAGCAGGCCCTCTGTCACGGGCAACGTGAGCTGCTGGGCCAGGCGTGGGGTGATGTCATAACCGATCGCGCCCAGCCACGGGTGAGGATAACTGCCGCGTTCGATCAGCACAGGAACCACTTTCTTGACCGTGTTGACCGGGATGGCAAAACCAACGCCGGCGCTGGTGCCGCTTGGGCTAAAAATGGCCGAGTTCACGCCAATCAGGCGGCCCAGGCTGTCGAGCAAGGGACCCCCTGAATTGCCGCGATTGATCGAAGCGTCGGTTTGGATGGCGCCCCGCAGAACCTGGTTGTCGGTCTCGATGGTGCGATTCAGCGCGCTCACCACACCCGTCGTCAGGGTGCGTTCAAATTGACCAAACGGGTTGCCAATGGCGATCGCGGTCTGCCCCACGCGCAACGTGCTGGAGTCGCCAGTCACCAACGGCTCAACGCCAGCCGGCAGCGTATCCACCTGGATGACCGCCAGGTCGTTGCGCGGGTCGGCGCCGACTACCTTCGCGTTCACGGCGTTGTCGTCCCCAAAATTAACGGCCAACGAATCGGCATTTTGCACCACATGGTAATTGGTGACAATGTGCCCCTGAGTGTCCCATACGAAACCGGAGCCGCTGCCTTCTTCCGGATAGGCGCCAAAAAAGAACGATTGCACGATGACGCGACTGGTGATATTGACCACAGCCGGGCTGGCGTGCTCATACACACTGATAATACGCTCTTCGCCCAGGTCGGCCCCGGCCGCAGCTGCCAGTGGATCGGGGGTCGCCGTCACCACAATGACCACGGGTGTAGACGTAGGCGCCGGGGTTGAAGTGACCAGGCGCGGCAGGCTGGGCAGGCGCAGCGGCCCGCAGGCCAAAGCCGCCAGAGCCAACAGGACAAATACCAACAAGATTGAAAAACGACGCACGTATGCCTCCAAGTCGCGGCCGCTTGCTTGCGGTCTCAACCCTTGCTTGGAAGATGTAAGCGGGCAGCAACGGCCGCGCCCAGGATGCCGGCATTGTCGCCGAGCTGCGAAAGAACGATCTTGACCTGGCTGGCATCGCGACGCTGCGTGAAATGTTGATAGGCCACCCGGCGAATGGGCTGCAGGAAGTCCTCGCCCAGGGCCTCAATCACGCCGCCGCCCAGGACAATCAGCTCAGGATCGAGAAAATTGACCAGACCGGCAAGATGCAAACCGAGGTAGTATTGCACCCGCGTCAGCACCTCAACAGTCAAGGTGTCGTTGCTTTTCCATGCCTGCGCCAACACACCACTGCTCAACCGCTCGACGCCGCCGCCAGCCAACGCCTCCGTCAGTGTGGTTTTGCGGCCTGACTGCACAGCCGCGCGCAGACTGTTCACGATCGCGGTGCGGCTGGCCAGAGCCTCGATGCAGCCGCGGTTGCCGCAGCCGCAATATGGCCCCTCCGCCAGCACAATCATGTGGCCGATTTCGCCCGCGGCGTGGCGCGCGCCGCTGCGCAGTTGACCGCCGATGATGAGGCCGCCGCCGATGCCTGTACCGACGAAGACGCCAATGACATCCTTGGCCCCACGGCCAGCGCCATAGACAAATTCTCCCAAGGTGCCCACGTTGACATCGTTGTCCAGGAACACTGGTACGCCGAGTTGATCGCTCAGCGTCTTGGCTAACGGCACATTCTCCCACCCATTCAGGTTGGGCGCCATCAGCACCGTGCCGGTATCGGGGTCAATCGGCCCTGGGGCGCCAATGCCCACGGCGCGGACCTCACTGCGCAGCACTTTGGCGACGCCCAGCGCATCGTCAACCGTCTTCACGATGCGCTCGATGACGCTCTCGGTTCCCGTTTCGGGTTTTGTCTTGCGCTTGGCCTGACCCAAAATCTTGCCGTCGGCGGTCACGACAGCCGCCAAAATCTTGGTGCCGCCCAAGTCCACACCTACCACCAGGTCGTTCGTCTTTTCGCTCTCTTTGGCCATAACTCTTACCTTCTTCCGCCTGCGGGCGACCAGTTACTCATGTCCTTGTGTCTCAAGCGCCGGCGAAGTTGCAGCGTTGAGGATCTCGCAGGGCTGCACCTCTCCAAGCATCAGCATCAAGTCGGCTAACTCCAGGGGTAGGTCCGCCACAATGACCTGACCATCGGCCGTGAGGTAGATTTCAGTCTCAGTGCTGAATGACAATGCCGGGCGCGCGGTCAGATTCGTAGTACTCACCGGTTTTCTTCTCCTGATCTACCCGTCCCAGGATTTCCAGTAGTTGGGAAATGCTTTCGCACTGCGCGCCTTTGATCCCCTGGATGGTGTACTCAATCCGTCCATCGGGCAGGATTGTGATCGCAATTTCTTGTTTCTTTGGCATACGTTGTTCCCTCATCCGCAATCCAAAGCTGCGGCCTGGCCTCAGCCCTTAAGCCCAGCGTCGCACCACGAGGCGAATGGCCTTATTGCGATCGGTGGCTTCCTCAACCAGGCTGAAGCCCGCCTTGCCCACTTCGTTCAGCACCTTGTGATAGGCATAGCGCTGGTTCAACTGCTGCAAGATGTCTTGTTGGCTCGACAGCCCCATGCTGTCGCCCAAGATTTCATACACCCCTTCATCATTGCGGCGCAAGCCAAAACTGGTGAACAACCCCGCCTTGACCACGATCTCGGCCGCATGGCTGGCGCCTGACCAGCCATGGCGATAGTCGGCATTTTCCTGGTACTTCAGTTCCAGGTCATCCAGCGCGCGCTTGATCATCGTAAGGTCGCGCAACTCTGTGCGTACTTTGACGAACTTGGACATCATAACCTCCGTTCGTAAACTCGTTACCTATTCATCTCAACGAACCCGCCCAGCTCGTGCGTCTTCAAGCAGCCAGCGTCAGGTTCAATCTCTGCGCCAGGTCCCGCGCCTGCTCGATTTCAGCGTTGCTCAGCAGCGCCGCCAAGGGGCCGCGCGCGTGGGCTGGCGGGAAGTACTGCGTCAACAGACTGACCGTCACCTGGGGGACGACGTCCGCAAGCCAGCGCAGCGCCGGCTCGGTGCAGCAGTCGAAATGCCCTGGCATCAACAGATGGCGAACCATCACCCGGCTGCGGGCCGCAGCCCAGGCGATCGCGCCTGTCACGACGGCCCAATAGTCAGGCATGCCGCCCAACTCAACGCCGCAGCGGTCGTTGCCGAACTTCAGGTCCGGCAGATACAGCGCGATGACCCCATCCAGCAGCGCCAACGCCTCCGGCGTATGGTAGAAATTCGAATTCCAGACCACCGGCGGCGCCTCGTCGCCCAGCAGCGCCAGCGTTGCCAGCACAAAGGGCAGGTGCGGCAGCGGGTCCCCGCCCACGAATTCGAGCGTACGCGCCCCTTGTGCCGTCCGTCGGCGTACAGCAGCAGCCAGTTGGCCTGGCGTTGCCTCTACGCCATACTGCGGCCGAAAAGCAAACCGCGCCGCGGTGCAAAACGTACACGTCGCCGTACAGCCAGAGAAGAACACCGCATGGGCCGGCCGGATCGCCTCCTCCTCGCCCAGGTGCAGCATCTCGCTGGCGATGAAGGTGCGAGTGTCCACGCGGCACACCCCGCGGCCGGTCGTGCGCGCCGCGCCGCAGCGGTGTGGACAGAGCTGGCAATCGTCAAGATGCGTGCGGGCCTGTTCAGCCCGCGCAGCTAACGACTTGGTGTCGAGGCTAGGCGCCGTGCCCATTCCCGCTCTTGCCTGTCAATAGAGCGATGATGCTCTCGGCTTCATAGGCGAGCCTGTACCACTTCAGCAACTCTTCCTCGCTGCCAATGCGCATGATGGTGTCACGCAACTCGCCTGGAATCGGCTGATCGGGAAAACGCATGGCCAGTAAATAGAGCAGGCCTCGCTTTTCACCCTCACTAATTCCCGCTGCGCGTCCTTTTTCAAGACCTTCTTCAAGACCTTTTTCAAGACCTTCTTCAAGACCTTCTTCAAGACCTTCTGCTTTCGCCTCGCGGATCATGCGCTCACGCTCCTCCCGTTTCCACGCGGCAACAAGCTCTTCCAACTCCTTCTCGATCCGCGGGTCCGTACTCAGCATCATCTCTAGCCTCCGTTGCTCAACCTCTGCTAACGGCAGATACCGATTCACACACATCGCCAGGACATTCTGGCGTGCCTGATTGGACTCGTGCTGCAGAATCCCTCGCAGGCAAGATAGTTTCCAGGCCACGCGATCTATGCCTCGGGGAGGCCGCATCAGCGCTGCCAGCGCATACCCAAGGGGATTGGTGCGGTGGATATACGCTTCGCCTTGCAAATCGGGCAGGCCAACACAGTCAAAAGTAAA
>NZ_UETR01000034.1:0-32972 GCF_900491745.1 Candidatus Amarolinea aalborgensis
TGCTGATTGCCTTCACGCCCTGGCTGGCGCCTATCGTCGGCCGCGTGGTGACGCCGTGGATGCTCTATCGTTTCACCTGGCCGCTGCCCCTTGCCCTGATTCTGGGCGCCGCTCTTTTCTACGGCTTGCGCAGGGGCTTGCAGATCATAAATTCAAGATTGAAGATTGTAGATTCAAGATGGCAGATTGAGTATGCCCTCGCCGCGCTGCTGATTGTCTTGACCCTGGCGCGCGTCCCGGCCATTCAAGGGCGTATGCAGACCTTCGCCGCGACGCTCGATGTGCCGCGCAATCTGCCGGCCTCGGTGGAGACGGCCCTGCGGCAGCTGCCCGACGACGCGGTCATTCTCAGCGATTATGAGACCAACCAGGTCATTCCGGCCGCGGTCAGCCGCCGTTACGTCGTGGCGCACCGCTACACCACCACCAGCGAAGAATTCCCGGCCGCGCGCCAGCCCGAAGCGATTCAGCGCAGCCAGGATGTAGATGCCTTCACCCGCGCCCGCTTCGTGGATGGGCCGCTGCTCGACACGCTGGCGCGCTATCAGACCAATCTCATTCTGCTGCGCGACGCGCGTGAACTGGCCTGGCAGCTGCGCACCCTGACCACGGCCGCCAGCGCCGCGTCGGACTTGCAAGTCACACGCCTCTTCGCCGGCGACGGCTTCGAGCTTTACCGGGTGATCTCCCCGACGACGCCTTCGCTCGTGTTGACCGGCAACACCCTGCTCGGCCAACAGCGTTGGGCCGAGGCCGCCGACGCCTTCCGCCGCGCCGTGGCGGCTCGACTGAGCTCGCCGAAGTCCGAGGGCGACTCCGCCATCGCCTGGTACGGCCTGGGCCAGGCCCTGCTCGAGTCGTCGGACTACCCCGGCGCGGCCGACGCTCTTTCCCATGTCACCGCCCAGGACAAGTCCGGTCTCCAATCTCCGGTCTCCGGTCTCCAATCTCCATTCGCCCTCGCCGGCCTGGCGCGCGTCGCCGCGGCCCAGGCAAAACCGGCCGAGGCGTTGGCCCTGTACGCACGCGCCACCGCGGCCGACAACACGCATGGCGAGTGGTTCCAGGAGATGGGCGATTTGGCGCTGCTGCTCGATCAACCGGACGCGGCGGCTGCGGCGTATGCCAGCGCCATCGGGGCGACCATTCCGCCGGACACCTTGACCTATTTCAGCAAACTGGCGCCGCTGCTGGGCAGCAAGGGCTTGACCGAACCGGCCGTGCAGGCGTATCAAAGCGCGCTCCGCCTATCTCCCAATGATCTCGAATTCCTGACTCCGCTGGGCAACCTGCTGCGCGATCGCGGCCGCCTGACCGAGGCCGAAGCGATTTTCCGCCGCGCGTTGGCGATTGATCCCACCGAGCCAGACGGCTACGTCGGCCTGGCCGTCGTCTTCCATCGCCAGGGTCGCTACGCCGAGGCGAATACCTGGTACGGTCGGGCCGTCACGGTGCAGCAGGCTCGTCTTGTTAGTCCGCTGGACACGCTGCTGGCCTGGGGTCAATTGGCCCAAACGCAGGGCCAATTTGACCAGGCCAGGGCGCATTTTCAAGAGGCGGTTCGCATCGCGCCCCAAGATGCTCGCGCCTACATTGCCCTGGGCAACCTGGCCCTGCAGAGCACCCACGCCGCGTCAGCAGCCGACGCCCAGTATCCGGCGGTCGAGGCTGCGCCGGCGGTTTCATTCACTGCGACCCTCACGGTGACGCTGGCCTTGACGCGCGAGGCGGAAGATTGGTATCGCCAGGCCATTCGCGCGGCGCCGCGCGACCCCGACGGCTATGCTGCCCTGGCCCACTACCTTCAGAACCAGGGGCGCCTGGGAGTCGCCCTCGCCTCCGCGCAGCAGGGTGTGGACGCGATGACGGTGACCTCGCTGGGCGCGGATGAGGCCTACCAGGCCCTGGGCGACATGCAGCAGGCGGCCGGCCACTTGGCCGCAGCCGTCGTTGCGTACAACAAGGCTATCCAGATCAACCCGCGCAACGTCGGCGCGCATGTCAACCTGGCGCGCGTCTTCACGCGGCAGGGCGCTCCAACCCGCGCGCTAGCTGAATACCAGGCCGCCGTGCGCGCCGCGCCCTACTCCGCCTGGGCGCTGTCTGCACTCGCCGCAGCCAACGCACGCGCCGGCGATGCCGCCGCCGCACAGGTTCTCTATCGTCGCGCCATCGCCGCGGACCGGACTTACGTCAATGCCTTTGTCAACCTGGCCCAGCTTCTCGCGGCGCAACGCGATCCCAACGCGGCTGCCAATCTGCTGGCCGATGGGCTGCAGGCCAATCCGACTTCAGCCACCCTGTTGACCGCCATGGCCGATCTGGAGCGCAGCCGCGGCGATTTCGAGATTGCGCAAACGACATACCAGGCCGCGCTGCGCCGCGATCCCACGGCCTCTGCCGCCTCAACTAACCTGAGCCTGCTTTTCACCCAGCGCGGCGACCCGACGCGCGCCCTGGCCGCGGCCGAAGCCGCCGTCAAAGCCGCGCCCCTGGCCGGCGATGGTTGGGTCTTGCTGGGCAATGTGCGCCGCGGTCAAGGCGATCTGCCTGGCGCGCTGGCTGCCTATCGCCAGGCCATCAGCGTCGCCGGTGGTTTCCTGGACGCCTACCTGGCGTTGGCTGACGCCTTGATCGTGAGCGGACAACCTGCGGAGGCGGCGGCTGTCTTGGCGCAGGGACTAGAAGCCGCGCCAGGCCCTGAACTCTATGTGGCCCTGGGCAACCTGGCCGTCAGTCAGCGCGAGCCGCACCCAACCGCTGCCGAGCAGTTTGCGGCGGCGCTGACGTCCGACCAAACCTTCATCGCGGCGCATGTGGGCCTGGCCAATGCCAGGTTGCTGGCGGGTGAGCCGGCGCAGCAGATTGCGCAGCTGCGTCAGGCTGTTGCGCTCAACCCGGCTTCGGCCTGGGCGCGCGCCGCGCTGGCGACCGCGCTGCGCGGTCAAGGCGCCTGGGCTGAGGCCGAGATGACCTTCAAACAGGCGCTCACGGTCGAGCCGCTCTACGTCGCCGGCTACACCGGCCTGGCGGCTGCGTATTTGGCCCGCGGCGAGCGTGACGCCGCGTGGGTCGTCCTACAGACCGCAGTGCAAATGGCGCCGGCCGATGCCACGGTGCAGAGCGCGCGCGGGCAGTGGTATTTGCACGGCGGACGCTACGCCGACGCACGGGCCGCGTTCACACGCGCCCAGGAACTTGATCACAGCCTGGCCGCGGCGCCCCTGGGATTGGCGCAGGCCTGGTTGGCCGCTGGCGACCCAGCCCGCGCCCTGGCGACGCTGACAGAGGCTGCCCAAGCATTGCCCACAAGCGCCGACCTTTGGCTGCAACGCGGCAAGCTGCTGGAGGCTCTTCCGGGCGGCATCACCGCCGCCGAAGAGTCCGCAGACGGCCCCGCGGCCATGTATCGCCAGGCAGCCCAGCGCGACCAATCGCTGGCCGCGCCCTGGCTGGCCCTGGCCGCCTGGCGCCAACGCGCCGCCAATACGGCCGGGGCGCAAGCGGCCCTGGCGATGGCCGTCAACCTGGAGCCGCAGAATCCGGCCGTGGCCGCGGCCCAGGCCGAGGCGCTGCGCGTGGCCGGCGAGTTCACCCCCGCGCTCACGCTCCTGCTTGACGCCCAACGGCGTATGCCCGGCTCACCTGACCTGCCGGTTGCCATCGCCGGTGTTCTCTCCAGTCGTTCGACTGAGGCTCACGAACGTCTCCGGTCTCCGGCCTCCGATCTCCAATCTCCGGTCTCTGATCTCAGAGACGCGCGCGCCTGGCTCGAACAGGCCCTGGCCCTCAACCCGGCCAGCTCAACCGCGGCGCTGGCGCTGGCCGGCCTCGATCGCCAGGCCGGGCGGTTGGCGCAGGCCGAAGCGCGCTTACAGACGGCCATCGAACTCGATCCAGCCAACCCTGGCCTCTTGATCACCCTCGCCGGGCTGGAGGCGCGCCGCGATCCACAGGCTGCGCGTGCGCGACTGCAGGACGCCGTGCGTCGCAATCCCGCGCTCGGCTGGCCGCTGACCGCGTTGGCCGCGCGTGAGCTGGTCGAGGGGGAAGCAAGCGCAGCCGAAACTCACCTGCTGCAGGCGGTGCAGATCAATCCCGCGTTTGGCGGCGCGCCGCTGGTCTTGGGCCAGGTCTACCAGAAACAGGGACGCGCGACGGACGCAGAAACGATGTTCCGCGCGGCGTTGACGTTCGATGCCACGCGTGTGGACGTGACCGCGGCCCTGGCAGATCTCTTGACGCGTCAGGCGCGCATCACGGAAACGGTCGCCCTCTTGCAGGATGCCATCGCGAACAACCCGGCTGCCGGCGCCCCCCTCGTCGCCCTGGGCAACTTCCTGCAAGATCACCCCGCCCCGGTCTCCGGTCTCCGGTCTCCGATCTCCGATCTTCGGTCTCCGCTTGCTGCGTCAACTGCCTATTCTTTAGCCATGGCGACCGAGCCGCTGAACACAGACGCCTACATAGCCCTCGCCAATTGGCAGATGTCGCTGGGCGAGCGCGCCAGCGCCTGGCAGACGCTGCAGCAGGGCCAGGCGCGGATGCCTAACGATGTCGGCCTGCAGGTGACGGTGGGGCAGTGGCAGTTAGGCGGCGCGGACACCGTGGCCGCGCGCGCGGCGTTTTCCCAGGCCGTCAGCCTGGATCAGAGCCGCGCCGACGGCTGGCTGGGTCTCGCCCAGGCGTGGCAAGCCGCAGGCGAGCGCTCGTTGTCTGCGCAGGCGTTGGGTCAGGCGATGCAGGCCGACCCCACCGACCCCGCGCCCTGGTTAGCCTACGCGCAAGGACTGGCCGCGGGGCGATTGCCCCCGTTGGACCTTTCCGCTCTGCGTGTCCCATCTGATCTTCACTCTTCAACCGTCCTCACGTCTACCGAACCGGCGGCGCTCTACGCCTATGCCGCGGCGCTCAACCGCTCATTGGCCGCGCCCTACCTGGGGTTGGCCGGTTTGTACCAGCGCCAGGGCGCCTGGCCTCAGGTGACCACCGCGCTCGATCAAGCATCTGCCCGCGAACCAGCCACCACGGCCATCGCGCTGGCGCGCGCCGCGGCCTGGCGCCAACAGAACCGGCCCGACCTGGCCCTGGCGGCGCTGACCCAAACCTTGCAGACCGCGCCGGGCGCGGTGGATGTGATGGTCGCCCTCGCCGACCTCCTCAGCGGTAGACTTGGCGATCAAACCGGAGTTCTCACCCAGGCTTTGACCCTTAGCCCCGGCTATCTTCCCGCGACTTTGGCGATGGCGGATGCAGAAGTCCGCGCCGGTCAACGTCCCGCCGCCATCGCCCGCCTGCGCGCGGCGCTGAGCAGCCGGCCAGGCGATGTGACGACGGCGACGGCGTTGGCCGATCTTTACCAATCCGCCGCGCAACCGGCTGCCGCGGAAGCTGTCCTGCTGGACGCGCAGATGCGCCAGCCGGCGAATCCGGCCGCGCCGCTGGCCCTGGCCGCCCTCTACCGCCAGCAAGGTCAGCCGGACAAAGCCCGGCGCGCACTGCAGCAGGCGGCGACGCTTGCGCCGCTGACGGCCGCGCCGTGGATCGGCCTGGCCCAGTTGGAAACCACCCCGGCGGCCATGCGCAGCGACCTGACGCGTGCGCTGGCCGCGGATCCAAGCGACAGCGCCGCGCCGATCGCGCTGGGGCAGTTGTACCTGGCCCAGGGTGATTTGAGTGCGGCCGAAGCCGCATTCAAGCGCAGTCAGACCCTCAGCCCAACCAATCCCGGCGCGTATGTCAACCTGGCCCAGGTGGCTGACCGGGCAGGACAGCCGGCTGCGGTGCGCGCCCAACTGGCGGCCGCTGTGGCCGCGGCCCCGGCGTCGGGTTGGGCGCGTGTGAGCCTGGGCAACGCCTATCGCAGCCAGGGCGACATCACCCAGGCCCAGGCTGCCTATCGCGCCGCGATCGCGGTCGAACCGACCTACCTCGGTGCGTACACGGCGCTGGCGGCGGTTTTGGCTGATCAGGGCCGCTTTACAGACGCCCAGTCGCTGTTGGGGACGGCCGCCGCGCTCGATGCCAGCGATCCGGCCCCAGTCATTGCGCAGGCGCGTACGGCGGACCTGGCCGGACAGGCCGACGCGGCGCTGCGCTTTGGCCGCGCCGCCGCCGAACGTGCACCGGCCTCCGGCTGGGCCTGGGCCACGTTGGGCGACCTGACACGCAATCAGGGCAAACTGGACGAGGCCGCGCGCATCTATCGCACCGGAATCGGGGCGGATCCCCTTTACAGCGGGAATTACAGCAGCCTGAGCAGCCTGCAGGCGGCGCAGGGCCAACCGGCGGCCGCGCTGTCCACATTGCAGCAGGGACTGCGGCTGGCTCCGAACACGCCAGCCCTGGTGGTCAGCCAGGGCAACCTCTTGCGGCGCCAGGGTCAGCCCGACGCGGCCCGGCGGGCGTACGAGGCTGCGGTCGCGGCCGACGCTGGGAACGCTGGCAGTCTGCTGGCGTTGGGACAATGGCTGGAGGCGCGGGGCGATGTGGGGGCTGCGCTGTCACGCTACCAGGCGGCCGCGCAGCTGCCGGGCGCGGCCGCCGCGGGCTTGACCGCGCAGGCCAACGCGAGGCGCAACCTGGGGCAGATGGACCAGGCCGTGACCCTCTATCGCCAGGCTCTGGCCAGCCAGGCCGATTTCTTTGCGCCAGCGGCAACTGGACTTGACCAGCTGCTGCTGGCCTTGGGCCGCGACGATGAAGGGCTGCGGGTGCACCTGGCTGCGGTTGAACAGCAGCCCACATCTGCCGCCGCGCGTGTGGCGCTGGGCGACGCCTATCGCCGCCGCGGCCGGCTGGCGGACGCTGTGCAGGCGTACCGGGCCGGTCTCGACCTGCAGCCTGGCAGCCAGGCTGCGCTCCTGGGTTTGGCTGGCGCACAGCAGGCGGATGGCCGCCTCAGCGAAGCCGAGGCCACGCTGCAGCGCGCCGTCGCCCTGAAGCCGGGCAATGCCAGCCTGTACGTGACCTGGGGCGATGTGCGTTGGGCCATGGGGGATGCCGCCGGCGCGCAGGCGCGCTTCACCCAGGCGTTGGCCCTCGACGCCGGGCAGGCGGCACCCCTGGCCCGGCTGGGTACGCTGGCGCAGCTGCAAGGCCGGCCGGCCGACGCCCTGTCCTTCTTCCAACGCGCGGTAGATGCCGACCCGCTGAACCTGGTAGGCTACATCCAACTCGGCCAGGCGCTGGCGCAGGGCGGAGATTACGACGGCGCGCGTGCTGTCTATGCGCGGGCCGCAGCCGTCAACGCCAGTTCGGCCATACCGTTGATCCTCAGCGGCAACGCCTTCCTGGCGCAAAATGACGCGGCTGCGGCCGCGGCTGCGTTTCAAGCCGCCATCCAGGCAGAACCTGGCAACATCGCTGGCTACATCAATCTCAGCAACATCTATCGCCAGGACAAACAGTTCGATGACGCCTTCGCCCAAGTGCAGCAAGCCCAACGCCTCAACCCAGGCTCAGGTTGGGCCTGGGAGGCCGCCGGCAATGTCTTGCGCCAGCAGCGCAAACTCCAAGAAGCCATCAGCCTGTACGAACAGGCCTTGCAGCGCGACCCGCGGCGCATCAACGCGGTCAATGCGCTGATCTCCATCTTCAAGGGCTGGCGCGCGCTGCCTGACTACGCGGCGCGTTACGAGACGCGGCTAACGACAGAGCAGAAGCCGGCCTGGATTCACGCGATCCTGGCTGGCATCTACCAGGCTTTGGATCAGATCGAGCCGGCAATTCGACATAACGAAGCGTTGACGGCAAGCTATCCAGAGTACGCCGATCCGTGGTTTGCGCTGGCGCGTTTTTATCAACGCACCGGCGACGGCCGCCGCGCCAGCGCAGCCTGGCAGCGCTACCTGGCGTTGATGGCCCAAACGGCCAGCGACGCACGGCTTGAGGCGGAAACCTCACTGCAGCAGTTGAACCTGGTCGTGATCGAATCACCCGCGGCCGACGCCCGCCTCAGCGGATCGGTGACCATCGTCGGCACGGCCGCCATCGAAAATTTCCAGTATTACAAGATCGAGATGGGGGTTGGTGAGGCGCCCACGGAATGGACCTTGCTGAGTTCCGGGCCGGCCCCTATCAATCGCGGCGTTTTGGCAACGTGGGACACGGATGGCCTGGCGCCGGGCATTTACACCCTGCGCCTGACCGCGGTGGACATCACCGGCAACTTCCCGCCTCCCTATCTCGTGCGCGTGGAGGTGACGCGATGAGAAGTGCAACATTGACAGTGCAACGTGCAAGTCGTAGGCCGTTGATTTTGATCTGCGGGGTGCTGCTGCTGGCGTTGAGCGCATGCCAGGCGAC
The DNA here is from genome assembly GCF_900491745.1 of Candidatus Amarolinea aalborgensis. Taxonomy (NCBI): domain Bacteria; kingdom Bacillati; phylum Chloroflexota; class Caldilineae; order Caldilineales; family Candidatus Amarolineaceae; genus Candidatus Amarolinea; species Candidatus Amarolinea aalborgensis. The sequence goes on from NZ_UETR01000034.1 coordinate 8,308, forward strand.
GCCGCAGCCAACAGCTAGATTGCGCCCTACTGCCCCGGTTGGGGCGACAGGCCAGCCAAATGGTGAGCCGACCGCCGCAGTGGGCGCGCCGGGCGAGGCTGCGTCGCCTACGCCGCCGGCGGGTCAGGCCGCGTCGCCCACCCCGCCGCAGGCGGGCGAGGCCGCGCCGACCGCCGCGGTTGGTCTGGCGCCGTTGCGCGGCCTGCCTATCGGCCTGGCCGTCAACGCCGATACCGTGGCTGTCCTGGCGCCGTACCTGGGACCGCAGGACATCATCAAACTGACGAGCGAGAACCTGGGTCTCCTCGGCCAGTTGGGGCGCGCGCAGTGCTCGCTGCACCTGCCGAGGCTGGATGCCTACACGCCGGAGGCGCTGCTGGCCGTCGTCCCCCAGGCTGATTTGGACCGCTGCGCGTTCTTCACGTTGAGCATCGAAGCCCATGCCTTACCGGAGGCGGACGTGGCAGACCCTTCAACCTTTCTCGCAGGCGTGCGCGGCCTGGCGGATCATTTTGGCAAACGACTGATGGTGGCTGTGCCAACCTACCGCTTTGTGGACAGTCGCGGCAACTTTGGCGGCCGCCGCGATCTCAAGACGGGGTCGGGCGTGGATGCCGCGCGTTACGCTGACATCCTCGTCGTCGAAGCGCAGAAATCGGTGGACAAACCCGCTGCCTTTGCCAACCTCATGCGCCAGGTGAGGCCAGCCGCGCTCGCCGTCAACCCACGCGTCCAGGTTTGGGCCATGATTGGCTGCGCGGAAGGGCGCTGCGACGATTCCGTGGACGCGTTTGCGACCGCGCTCGCGCCCCTGGCAACCGAGCTCGACGGCATCTGGATCTTCTATCCGCCCGCCAATCCCGCGCTCGCGCGCGATTTTGTCCAACAGATGCGGAAAGCCCCATGATGAAGATCAGAGACCGGAGATCGGAGACCAGGTGGGGAAGATTCTGATCATCGGGCTTGACGGTCTGAACTGGCCGCTGCTGGAGCCGCTGCTGGCCGCTGGGTGGCTGCCGACGTTGGCGCGCCTGCGGCGTGAGGGGATTGCGACGCCGCTGCTCTCTGTGCTGCCCACGCAGTCCGCAGCCGCCTGGGCCTCATTCATGACGGGGCAGCATCCGGTGGTGCACGGCGTGTTTGATTTTCTGGCCCGGCAGCCTGGCGGCGCGTATCGCCATGCCAAACCTGCGCCAGAGAGCACCCTGTGGGCCTGGCTCAACCGCGCCGGCTGCCGCGTCGGCGCGATCAATTTCCCGGTGACCTACCCGCCTGATCCGGTGCAGCCTTTCCAGGTCAGCGGCATGTTGAGCCTGGAGCAGCCGCCCTTCACGCACCCGCCGGCGCTGGCGGCCGAGATACGCCAGGCCATGCCCGACTACCGCCTTGACCTGGAATGGCAGCTGTACGCCGGCCGCCCGGCCGCGCTGCTGGCCGATTTGACCCAGATGACCCAGGCGCGCATTCGCCTGGTGGAGACGCTGGCCGCACGCCATGCGCTCGATGTCCTGGCGGTGGCCTACATCTCGCCCGATCGCCTGCTGCACGCGCTGTGGTGGATGCTCGACCCCACGCACCCCGCGGCCGACGTACGCCTGGCCGCGCAGCTGCAGCCGGCCTGGGAAACTTACTGGCGCACGCTTGATGAAGCCGTGGCCCGCACCCTGGCGCTGGCCGACGTTGAGGCCACGGTCTTCATCCTCTCCGACCATGGCTTTCAGGCCGCGATTTGGCAGTTTCGCGTCAACGAATGGCTGGCGCAGCACGGCTGGTATCGCAGCCAGGCCGGCCGCGGCCGCCTGACCAGCCTACTGCGGCGCCTGGACACCCCGCAGATTCAGCACTGGCGCCGCCGCCTGGTCAAGGATGTTTCCCGGCATGTGGGCCTGCTGGCGCCCGGCGCTGACACCGACTGGTCGCGCACGCTGGCATTCTGCCCGTGGAACACGCAGCAGGGCATTCGCCTCAACCTGGCCGGCCGTGATCCGCACGGGCAGGTGACGCCAGGCGCGGCCGCCGACCGCCTGCTGACCGAAATCGAGCAGGCGCTGCGCGAGGCCCGCTTCGAAGGACAGCCGCTGGTCGGCGGCGCGGTGCGCAGCGCCGAGTTGATGTCAGGCGCGCCATCGTTGGCCCAGCCCGACTTGCTGCCGGATGTGCTCTTCTGGCTCAATCCGCCCTTTGCCGGCAACTTGCAGACGCCTGGCCTCTTCACGCGCACCGGGTGGGCCAGCGGCGATCATGCGCTGAGCGGCATGTTCCTGGCGTGGGGCCGAGGCATCGCCAGACCCGCGCCGGAAAACTCAAATCCCACGCCCCGCCTGATTGACGTGGCGCCTACCGTACTGCACAGCCTGGGCCTGGCGGTGCCGGAAACCATGCAGGGACGGGTTCTGACCGAACTGCTGCAGACCGCGTCCGCGGTGCGTTTTCAGCCGGCCGCGGCGGGCGTTGGCTTGTCAGACCAGGCTGCGCTCAATGACGCCGAAACCGCCGACTTGCAGGAACGCCTGCGCGGCCTGGGGTACCTGTGAACGATAGTCACCTGGCCCCGCCTGCGCGTGCAAGAGGCCTCAAACGCCTGCCCTCTGCAATCGTTCGACTGAGGCTCACGAACGTCTTCAGTCGTTCGACTGAGGCTCACGAACGTCTGCCATCTCCAATCTCCCCGTGGTGGATTGCCGCCCTGCTCCTGTTTGCCGCGGCCGGCGCGCTCAGCAGCGTGCTGCCGCCGCTGGTGGTGGTCATGCTGGTCACACTGTCCGGCGTATGGCTGGCCGTGTCCGTGGATGTCGCGACCCTCGTGCTGCCCTTGCTCCTCATCCGCTCCGCGACCGACAGCATCATGGATCTCTTCACGCTGTTCAGCGGCACCCCGCTGGAGATGAACCTGGCTGGCGCGCTCAATTCGTTTACCCTGGGCCTGGGATTGGCCTACGCCGTGCGCCGTTGGCTGATCGCTGACCAGTCTGGCCGTCGTCACGTCATTCTGGACATTCCCGGCGCCTGGTGGTATCTCGCCTGGCTCTTGATTGGCTTGGCTGGGCTGAGCGCCTCGATTGCGCCGCTCGAAACCCTGAAGGAATGGGTGCGCCTGGCGAGTGGATTGGCTCTGTTCGTGCTGGCGCGGCCGCTGGCGGCCAACCCCGCTCGTCGCCCGGCCCTGGTCTGGGCGATTTTCCTGGCCGCGCTGGCGCCGCTTGCCCTGGAGTTCTTCCAACTGGCAACCGGCACCGGCTACTTCTTCGTGGGCCTGGCCGATACCGCCTACGCCTTCCGCGCCCAGGGCACTTTTGGCCATCCTGCCATCCTGGCTTCGTTCCTGCTCGTGGTGGTGGCCCTGGCCGGCGCGCTGTGGCTGTCGCCGAGCCAACCTGTCAGCGGCCGGTTGGCGCCCCCCGGCCGCGCCGTAGCCTTCGCCATGCTGGCCCTCGCCGGCGTCGGCCTGCTGTTGACGCTGGCGCGCGCCCAATGGTTGGGGTTATGGGCGACGGTGGTGGTCTTGCTCGCCTTCCGGCGGCCGCGCTGGCTGTGGCTGGCGGTGCTGCTGCCCCTGGCGCTGTTGGCCCTACCGCCCATCCGCGATCGTCTCGCCTCGGCTGACGCGCAAGATTCAGTCACCTGGCGATTGGAACTCTGGCAGGTCGGCGTGGGGCTGATTGATCTGACGCGCGTCGTGGGCCGCGGCCTCTCCACCTTTCCGGTTTACGTGGAGCAGGTGCTGCCCCCGCGCTATGTGGCGCCGCCGCACAACGACTATCTCAAGGTGCTGATCGAAACCGGCGCGCTGGGCGTATTGACCTGGGCCGGCTGGCAGCTGCGCTGGCTGCTGGCGGCCGCACGGCGCGCGCTGATCAATCCGTATGCGCTGGCGTTGGCGGCCGTTGTTGTGGGTGGACTGGTCGTCAGCCTCACCGATAACTACGTGCAGTACACCTCGGTGCAGTGGTACGTCTGGGTGCTGGCCGCGCTGGCCTTTGTGGATGTTCCGCGCGAAGGCGGTGCGGCATGACAGCAATGGGCATGGGCGACCGCATCGGGTCGCCCGTACGCGTGGCGGTAATCGGCGACTACCCCGAGAACCCGCCGAACCTGGTGGGCGGCATTCAGGCGGTGATGTATTACACGCTGGCTGCTCTCAAGCAGCAGGCCGATTTGGAACTGCACGTCATCACGTGCGAAAAGTGGTTCAAGGGCGCGGCCGCGCGCGGCGCGGTCGTGCGTGATGGCCCGTTGACGGTCCACTACTTGCCTTCGTCGCCGCGCCTCCCGCACACGCTGTCCATGCGCACCGTGGATCGCTGGGCGCTGCGCCGACGCCTGCAGGAGATTGCCCCCGATGTCATTCATGCGCACGGCCAGGCCGCGGCGTACCCGCTGGCCGCATTCGACACAGGCAAGCCCACGGTGGTGACGGTGCACGGCATCAATACGCACGAAGCCGCGGCCGAAGCGCGCGGCGGTCGTCTCAAAGCCTGGCTGCGCACCGCCGTCTGGCGTGCGACCGAGCTGACGGTGCTGCGCCGCGCGCGTGACCTGGTCATCATCTGTCCGTGGGTCGAGCAGTTCGTGCGCCCCCATACCCATGCCCGCTTGCACCTGATCGAAAACCCGGTGCACGACGATTTCTTTGCGCTTGATCGTCAACCGCAGCCCGGTTCAATTCTCTTTGTCGGTTCGGTCATTCATCGCAAAGGGGTGTTGGAGTTGGTGCAGGCCATGGCGGCGGTCGTGCGCCAGGCGCCAGACGCCCAGCTTGTCATTGCCGGCGGCGTCACGCCGATCTACCGCGCGTACGGCGCAGAGGTGCAGCAGGCGATTGATGACCTCGGCCTGCGCCAGCATGTCAGCCTGCCGGGCTATCTGGACCATGCGGGGCTATTGGCGGCCTACCGTCGCGCGACCGTTTTCACCCTGCCTTCCTGGGTCGAAAGCTCGCCCGTCGCCCTGGCGCAGGCCATGGCCGCCGGCGTTCCGGTGGTCACCACCGCGATCGGCGGCACGGATCACCTGATCGCCGATGGCCGCAGCGGGCTGCGCGTTCCCCTGCGTGACCCTGATGCGCTGGCGGCCGCCCTGCTGCGCGTCCTGCAAGACCCGGCAGCCTCTGCTCGCTATGCCGCCGCGGCACGCCAGACTGCGGTCGCGCGCTTTACCCAGGCCGCCGCCGCCGCCAAATCAGCCGCACTTTATCGAATGATGAATGCTGAACGCAAAGTACATAGTACAAAGTACAAAGCGTAGAATTACTCCCACCCGATCTCCGGTCTCCGATCTCCGGTCTCAAATCTCCCATCTCCAACCGTCCTACGCATAATGGCGTAATCATCGGCGTAGCCAGGCTACGAGGTTTACGTATGCCGATACCCGAAACGTGACTGATACGCAACGTCTACGCTGGTGCTACACTGTCACCATCACAAAGATAGTGTAGGAGAGTGCCTTATGAAGACGTTGCAGAGTCGTTTCGTGCGTATAATGATGGCCCTGTTGATCCTGGCCAGTGGTTTTGGTTTTGCCTTGACCTTTGGCGAGCAGGAAAGTCAGGCGCTGAACGCCTTGCCGCAAAGCCAGGTGCAGCGCCTGGTGAGCGACGCCAGCCGCAGCCAGATGGTTGCCGCGCTGACCGCGGCCGATGGCAAGCGCGTCGAACTGTGGCGCACCAGCGACAGCGGGCGCACATGGTTGACCGCTGGCAGCCTGCCGGTGACGCAGCTCAGCGCCCTGGCGATGGCCCCAACGTCAGACACGGCCTTCGCCGCCAGCGGCAGCCGCCTCTTCCGTGCGGACCTCGACGCACAGACCTGGCGGGAACTTCCTCTGGCTTGGGCCAGCGTCAACGCGGCTCCAGCCCAGGTGACGAGCCTGGCCGTGGACAGCCTGTCCGATTCGCTGTACATCGGCGCTTCCAATGGCTTGTTCAAGTTACGCGGGGACACCCTGACTCGCGCTGGCGACGGGCTGTTGGACGGCGCGCTGGTTTCGCAGGTCGTGATCAGCCGCGCCAATCCGCAGGCCGTCTATGCGGCATCGGAGCGCGGTCTCTTCAGCGTGAATGTGGACGGCCGCTGGGCCAGGGTGCAGTCTGTTTCTGTGCCGGTGCATCAACTGGTCGAGACAAACGGTACGCTGCTGGCCGCGACGGGCAGCAACGGCCTCTATCGCAGTCTGGATGGCGGCCGCAGTTGGAACAACCTGCTGGATGCCGTCGGCTTGCAGCCGGGCGTCATCCTGGACGTGACTGCGTTGACCATTGATCCCCGCGACGCCGGTGTGGTCTACGCCGCCACCGGCACATGGGCCGGCACCAGCCAGATGCACTTCACCCCAGGCGCCGTTTATGTCAGCGTTGATAACGGCGCCCGCTGGGCCGCAATGTCCGGCAGCGACGGGCAGCCGGTGCAGCTAACCGCGCGCGTCACCGCCCTGCTCCCGCGCAGCGATGCGCACCTCAGCGTGCAGGCCGTGACCGCGCAAGGCACACTGGACCTGACCTACGGCGATGTCAGCGCTTTGTTGACGCAGCTCAGCCGCGGCGACGCGGCGCAGCAAGCGTGGGCTGCAGTCAGCCTGGGTCTCGTGGGCGATCGGCAGGCCGTCGCGCCGCTCCTGGCTCGCCTGGGCAGCGAGGATGCGCAGGTTGGCCTGAGCGCGGCCAACGCGCTGGGCCGCTTGGGCGATGCATCGGCCATTCCGGTGTTGATCGAATACCTGCGCAGCGGCGACGAGATGGTGCGCATGCGCGCGGCGCTGGCCCTGGGGCTTCTCAAGGCCGAAGAGAGCGTCCCGGCCCTGGCTGCCATCGTCTCGGCGGATAACAGCGTGGCCCGCAGCACGGCCGCCGCAGCCCTGGCGCAGATCGGGACGCCGGCCGCGGCCGCGGCGCTAGTCCCCAATCTGGCCGATGACGAGCTGACCGCGCGCCGTCAGGCCGCCATGGCAGGGTTGGAGCAGATGGGAGCGGTCGCGCTGCCCGCGCTGGAGCAGATGGCTCAGGAGAATCCGTCGGCCGTGCAGCGCCGCAATGCCGCCGAAGCGCTCGGCTGGATTGCCGCTCCCCAGAGCGTCTCCACCCTGACGGGGATCGTCCGTGGTGACAGCGCCGCGGCGGTGCGCAGTGAAGCCGCCTGGGCGCTGGGTGAGATCGGCGGTGCGCAGGCCCGCCAGGCGCTGCAGGTCGCGCAGCAGAGCGACAGCGACGCGATGGTGCGTTCCGCCAGCATGCAAGCCCTCGCCCGTAGTGAAGCAATCCAGGCCAGGACAGCCCAGCCGGCCGTGACGGCCGCCGCGCAACCTGGACTGCTGGCGCATCTCGGCGATCTTCTAGCCCCGCCGCGCAGCTTGATCTTGCTCGCCAGTATGCTGCTGGCGCTGGCGGTGCTGGTTATGCGCCCCCAGGCGCTGAAGCCGTTGAAGGTTGGACGCTGAATCATGGAGCAGACAACCGTGCAACGTGCAAAGACCATGGTGCAAAGTATCGTAGGTAGGTTGAAGGTGGGGTGGTTCTCCATGAAAAGGCTGTCCATGCCGAAAACGGCCCACTGGCAGTGGTTCGTGGCCTTGCTGCTCATCACAGGCAGCGTCGTGGTGTGGGAAACCGTCGTGCGCGCGGACAGCGTCACGCCGGGCAAGGCCGCAGCGCTGGAAACGGACAAGACGCCAGCTCGCCTGACCCTGCGCGACGGTATCATGGGGTACGAACTCGATTATCCGGCTGGCTGGCGTGTGGAAGCGGATGCCGGCTGGTTGACGACCATCTACTCCTATCAGGCCACCGACGCCGCGGAGGCGGTCGCAGCGCCGTTGAGCAAGATTGAAATCGTGCCTATCCCCGGCGCGTCAACCCTGGCGCAGTTAGCTGCCCAGCTGCAGGCGCACGATGGCGCGCCGCCCGCGCTGCGCCAAACGATCATCAACGGCATCCCGGCCGTGCGCGCGGACATCGTCACCTTCAGCGGCGAGCCGGCGCGCGTCATCCTGATCGTCCTGGACGGGCAGGCCATGCAGCTCGTCGGCTACGGCGATCTGGACGCCTTCGACGCCGTGGTGTCAACCCTGCGGCCAGCGCACCCAGTAGTGTGAGACCAGAGATCGGAAATTCGAGATCAGAGATCAGAGACCGGAGATCGTGGTGGGGAGAAATTTGTGGGCAAGGGGTTTGTGGCCTACAACCGGCGCGACCATCCCTCCCTGATCTCTGGTCTCCAATCTCCAATCTCCAATCACAGTCCTTTGCGGTAAATGCGATGTTTCTTATACCATGATACGCCGATGGCGGCCATGTCACCTTGGCTCTTGGCGTTTCGCTCTTCCACCTGCACCACGTCGGCGTGCTCGAAGCCGCACTCGCGGATCGTGCGCGCCACTTCGGTGTACAGAATCGAGTTGGCGCCGACGCCTTGATGCTGAGGCAGCAGTCCCAGACCGTTGAAGTTCACCCACTTCGTGCGTGAAAACTCACGCAGCAGATAGAGCCAGCCGAGCGGCCACAGGCGTCCCTGCGCCTTCTGGATGGCGGCTGACAAATCAGGGAAGGGAAAGACGAAGCCGATCAGGTCGTCGCCCTTCAGCACCAGTTTGATCAGACGCGGATTGGCAATCGAAAGCATGCGGTCGGCAATGGCCTGCATCTCGGCTGGGGTGATCGGGCAGTATTCCCAATTGTCTACAAAGCAATCGTTGTACAATTGGCCGATGCGGCCGATCCACTGGCGCAGCTCACGCTCGCTGCTGAACGATTTGATTTCGAAGCCGCGGCGCGCCTTGACGCGGTCAGCCACTTCGAAGAAGCGCGGCGGCAGTTCATGGCTTCCGGTCAGGTAGCCGGAGTAGAAATCGGTCTCTTTGACAAACCCCAGGCGTTCCATGAAATCGTTGTAGTACGCGTAGTTGTACGGAATGCCCATCGCGGGGCGATGCTCGAATCCCTCGGCCAGCATGCCCAGGCCGTCGCCCTGCAGGAAGCCCTTGGGCCCGATCAGCGTAGCGAGGCCTTGCGCACGCGCCCAGGCCTGGCCGACGTCGAACAGCGCCTGCGCCACTTCCAGATCATTCACCACATCGAAATAATAAAAGAAGGCGATGCGTTGGCCGTGGTGGCGATTGTAGTTGCGGTTGTTCATCACCGCCAGGCGCCCGACCACTTCCCCGCGATGCTCGGCGATCAGAAACTCAGCGTCCGAATACTCATAGAATGGATGCTGCTCGCGGTTGAGGACGAACCGCATCTCCTGCCACAGGGGCGGCACCCATTGGGAGCAGGTGCGATAGAGCTCAAAGGGGAACTGGACAAAACGGTTGACTTCTGCACGACGCGCAGTGTCAATACGACGAATCTGCATAGACTACTCCTTACCCGGACGAGCCGGAATTGGCAGAGCAGGCGCAGCCACGAATTACACGAATTTTACGAATTGCTCCTGCCGTCTTCGTGACATTCGTGTAATTCGTGGCAGAAGAACCTGTCCTATGCGCGCAAGAACTCTACTGCTTGGCCACGGCGCGGCTGATGGCTGCAACCCGCGCGCGGCGTCATGCCTGCACAAAGAAACTGACGCCCAAGATGCCTGGCCCGCCGTGGGTGACGATGGCGGGCGGCACATCGAACAGCGGCAGCGGCGGCAGGTTGAGCGGAGTGCGCAGCTCCTCGGCCAGCGCCAGCGCCTGTTCTGGCGCATCGGCGTGCATCACGCACAGGTGGCCGCTGCCATCGCGGGGAATCTGCGAAAACACCAATTCCTTGATGCGCGCCAGGGCGCGCTTGTGCGTTCGTTCGCGCTCCAGAACTTCGACGCGACCGTCACGCATTGTCAGAATGGGCTTGATCTGCAAGACGCTGCCCAGCAGCGCGGCGGCGCCGCCGATGCGGCCGCCCTTGGCCAGGTATTCCAGCGTGGCCACCAAAAAGTAGAGGCGACAGCGCGGAATCATGGCCCGCACATGGCTTTCGATGTCGTCGGCGGTTGCCCCGGCCGCCGCCATCTGCACCGCCTCCTGCACCAGGGTCGCCAGCGGCGCCGCCACCACGCGGCTGTCAATCACGCGAATATCTGCGCCGGGGAACTCCTGCGCGGCGGTCAACGCTGAGCGCACGGTGCCGCTCACCTCGGACGACGGATGGATGCACACGATCGCTTCGCCGGTTGGCGCCAGGCGGGCGAACTCGCGCACGAACAACTCCGGCGGCGGCGCCGCGGTCTTCGGCAGCGTGCGTTCGCTGCGCAGGCGCCGCATGAAAGTTGCCTTGTCCAAATCTACCCCTTCCAGGAAGGACTCCGTGCCGAAGTTGATGACCTGGGGAATGATCGGGATACCGAGCTGCTGCACCATCGTCTCCGGCAGCGATGCCGTCGTATCGGTGATAATGTGGACCATGAGGCCTGTCTCCTGTCGGTTGCAAAGAATCGCAATTCCATTTCCTTTCCATTATGCCACCACCTGCGCCGAAAGCGCAATTATGGGCCGCTGGGCTTCGCAAGTCCGCACAGCCGCCTTCCGTGTTGGCCCGCGGCGACCCAGGCGCGTACAGGGGCGCGCCCGTGCTGCCCTAACCCTTTTACGCCTCGCCCGTCTCGGCGTCGGCGCGAGGGGGAGCAAGAGGATGAACTAACCTGCGCTGTATCATGTTCAGGATCAAGACAGGCGCTGTATAATGTAGGTTACATCGTTGTTCTTATGCTGCTTTCGGCATGAACCCGGCTTTGGTCGGTGCAGCACTGTTGTCCACGGAAGTGGTCTTCCAGAGAATCCACGCCCCGGCCTCCAGTACCCTGCTTCTTGCGACCTTGGCTGCCATGAAATCGGTTGGTTCCCGGAGAACAGCCGGCTATGCGCAAGCAAATGATTGGATCTATCGTTACAGCTACACGAACCCCATCACATACGGCAACACCGACGGTAACGCCCACGACGCGCCCATCGAAAACCGCCTATTTGCCGCTCATCACGCGCACGCGTTGACCTCCCCCGGTCATTGATCCGTATGGTAACGGTATTGCCGGGCATGCCAGCTCGGCGGCCGGCGAAGAAGGAGCAAGCAGACCATGTCCCGTTCATTTCCTGCCTTTCGTTTGTGCACATTTCTCGTCGTTATGTCTCTGTTGGTCAATCCGCTGCCGGGTCCACTGCCAGTGAGCCAGGCACAGGGTACACTGCCGTCGGCTGACGGCGGCCTGTATCGCACGCGTGTCCATTTGCCATCCACTGTCACGCGTGATCGCCTTGACACGATGGGCGTCGTGGTCTTGGCGGACAACGACCCGGAGTTGCTCGTCCTGGTGGATGGCGACCAGTTGACCGACTTGGCGCGCCTGGGTTTCGAGCCGCGGATGACCGATGATCTAGCTGTGCTATTAGCCGAAGCTGCGCCGGGGAAGGCCTGGCTGGGAGCCAGCCTGCAGCCGCTGCTGGCTGCGGCGCGTGCGGTCGTGACCGCCGAGAAGGCGGGATCAGGGAAGACCGACGCGCTTGCCACGCTCCGCGGGGCGATGGCCGACCTGAGCAGCGAGCAGCGCGCAGGTATCAGTGCGCTCAACAGCGTGGATGACGACGCGGACGGGCTGACCAACACCGAGGAAGCCTGGTGGTGCACCGATCCGCTCAATGCCAACAGCGACGGCGATGCGCAGGCCTACAGTGACGGCACGGAAGTGGACGCCTTGCTCGACTTCACGCTGTCCCGCACCGTTCGCTGGGGCTACGGCCCACCATTTGGTCCGCCCAACGCCTGGCCCAACTTCAACGACCGGTTGGGGACACACGTCAACGTCTGCAACGACGGCGACTACGACACGATCCCGGACTTTGCCGAGGTCTTCATGGTTGGCTCGCGTGTCCCCAACGAGACCACCGACGGCGACAAGTTCGACGATGGGCAAGAGCTCTTCGGCGTAACTTACTGCCCTGGCGCGCCGACCAACTGCGGCTATGGCAGCTACCCGGCCATCGAATACTGGAACTACATCAAAGCGACCATGCCCAACTGGGTGCGCCCACCCGGCGACAACATCTTCGTGGCGGCCTTCCCGGTGCCGGAGGTATCGGTCGTGCCCGGCTCGTGGACCGTCAACCGGGTAACGACGATCACCACGACACAGGGACAAATGACGCAGCAGACGAACTCGTATGAAACGAGCGTCATGCGCGGTCAAAGTACAAGCATAGCAGATACAAGAACATGGAATAACTGGGAAGAAGTATCCCAATCTCTCGAAACACCGGTGGGCGATGGTGCGGGCAACTATTCAGCAGCCAGAGCCCCGGAGGACTTCTGGCAACGCGCCTGGGGAGGCACGAGAGTAGTACTTGGAGTCGGTGGTGGTGTGGCCGCGGGTGCTGTAGCGGCTGCGGGTGCCGCTTTGTGTCTAGAAACAGCCGGTGGTGGTTGTCTTGTGGCCGGAGCCGCAGGGGTGGCTGTCGCTGGTTCATTGGCAGTGGCTGGACAAGGATGGCAAGATCTGTGGGCACCCAACCAGGTACAAGAACAACAGCAAACCAACCTCTACTCATACACGAACATTAACCACAACAATATCCGTACAACTACCAACGTGGTCGTACCAGTCACACTGAATCAGAACTTCGACACACAGGGAATTGTCTCATCGCTTGATGGGGTGCAATATGCAATCAATCAGCAGGGTGAGCTGCTTTCCCGTGGATTACAGGACATCAGCTACCAATTATCGCGCCCGCGTTTCACCGAGACGCATACGAATGGCCGCTCTTGGGGCGGCGCCCAGACGATCACCAACGAAGTCTACGAGGAGCACACCATCGCCCAAGGTCAGGCCTTCACCACCGGTGAGAACTGGAGCACCGCCTGGGCCGTGGATTCCAGCCATAGCGCTGACTTGACGTTCACCTACGAAGTGAAGAACACGGGCACGGAGTATGCACGCGAGCTGACCGGCGTCATCTTCAACATCTACCTGGGCGATGATACGACGCCGATCATCTCCTACCCGGCCTGGCAGCAGTTCCCCAACGGAAAGCTCGAAAACCTCTTCCCGGCCGACGCGCCGCACCAATTCACATCGAACAACGTGCCGCTGACCCTGGAGCAGATGAAACGCATTGACCTCGGCGAGCCGCTGCGCGTCGTGCTCGAGGATTTCAGCTACGGCGCGGATGAGCTCTTCTACCAGGACGCGGTCACCGGCGGCCTGACCGTTTTCATTGAAGACGGTGTGGATGATAACGACGAGACGGTGGACAGCTACGTCATCCCGACCTGGGGCGTGGAGAGCGTGCAGGACGTGCTGACGCGTTACTTCGCGGCCAGCTACGACGTGGATGGCAACCTGAGTTCGCTGCGAACCCCGGAGTTCAACGGCATCAACCCGCCCACCTGGCACGAGCATTTCCTGTCCGACATCGCCTGGTGGAACATCTACCTGACGCAGGCGGATGCCGGCAACACCCCGCTCAAAGACCTGCCAGCCGAGGCCGGCGGCGCCATCCTCTTCCGCTTCAACCGTGACAGCGACCGCGATGGCTACCAGGATCGGGTCGAGCTGCGTTACGGCACCGACAAGGACGACCCGGCCGACCACCCACAGCCGGAGATCCTGGCTGGTTATGTGAAAGAACAGACCGGCAACGTCGTGACGGTCAAGCTGGTGCTGGAGAACAGCGGCACCTTCGACGCCTACGGCATCGATGCCGTCATGTATTCGCCCGACGACACCACGACCATCGGCAACAACACCGTCGGCGGCAACGGCAAGGTGCGCCCCGGCCAGCACGTCGCCGTCGGCAGCCTGGTCAAGCCGCCGGGCCTGGCGCACTGGGGCAGCAGCACGGCCAAACCCTATGCGACCGGTAACTACAGCGGCACCGCCGACCGCACCTATACCTTCAGCGCATCCACGCCGGGCGTGGTCGGCACGGGCAGCACCGCGCTCACCTGGAATGATGGATCGGGTGGCAGTGGCTCTCTCCCCGTAGGAAGCAGCTATCACAGCCCGCTGCCGCTGAGCGTCTCCGATGGATTGGAGATTGGTCTTACGACCGGCACGATTGCGGCCGGCGCCAGTTTCACCGTCACTGTGCTCACACCGCGCGACACCTTAACCTACACCGTCAACAGTGCCAATCCGACACCGCCGGTGATCGTCGTCAGCTACAGCGACCCGCAGGGCAGCCACCGCTTCATCACGCCCGTGGAGCTGCCCAGCCTCGACACCGACCTGGCGCCGTATGCCGGCCAGATGCTCAAGCCACTGGGGTTAGAGATCGCCACGACTGGGTCGGTGAATGCCAATGGCAACAACACCACGAACCTGATCGCCAACAGCCCGCATCCGGCCGCGATCCAGAGCGGTCATCTCTACGTGGACTTCGTCGCCGATGGGACGCCGGTGCTGCATCAGGAGCATACCCTGCCGACCATCCCGCCCGGTCCCACTGTCTTCCCGGTGATCTGGGCGACTGCCGCCTTCACCCAAACCTACGATCCTGCCGCGGACAACATTCTGCTCGCGCACTGGACCGACAGCGAGGGCAACATCATTGACTCGGCCGCGCGACCGTTGATCTCCTTCGCCGCCGATCCGACGCAGACTCTAGCCATGGCCGCGACCGACGCAATCTGGGACTTCAGCACGGCGGCGCAGGGCACGGTGCTCAAGCGCAGCTTCACCCTGGCGAACACCGGTCAACTCGACTTGCTGACCTATGTCAGCGCGCCGAGTGGCCTCACGGTTTCTCAAACCGGTAGCCGGCGTATCGCGCCCGCCGATCAAACCACTTACGATATCACCCTCAACACCAGCAGCCTGTCCGTTGGCCCCTACGACCAGAACGTAACTATCCGCACCAGCGACCCAGCCAATCCGACGCGAACGGTGCATGCCGTTGGGACGGTCACAGCCGCACCAGCCGACACTCCGGTTGGTGCGACACAGCGTCCGCTCGACTGGCCGACAACCGTCTCGGGCACCCAGGGTCAGTGGGTAGAGTTTGCGCACACGCTCGGTCCGGAGCCGCAGACGCTACATCCAGTGAAGGTGTACAGCCAGGATTACATCACGCTCAAGGGTGTCGGCAAGTACGCGACGGCGTTCGGCAGTGGTATGGCTTCTTATGATATGTTCGGCGATGGCCGCGACGGCGTGATGCCTTCGAGCGGCAACCTGGACAACAACAACGGCGTTGGTGTCGGCGTGGTGAACAGCGGGAGCGTCGGTTCTTACTCGATCAATGTTAGCGATGCATTTGGGGTCGGACGTATCAACCCAGGCGATGCGGTGTTGATCCACCAGACGCAAGGCACGAACGCAGGGTGCTGGGAACTCAACAAGGCGGTATCAGACTTTGGCGGAGGTACTACAACCTATCAACTAGCGCAACCACTGCGCTGCAACTATGCAAGCGATAGCAACAATCGGGCACAGATTCAACGAGTACCGCAATACACCGATTGCCCAGTCAGTGGGACAGTCACCCCCTTGACCCAATGGAATGGAAATTACGGAGGCATTCTAGCAGTGATGTGCCAGGCCACACTTAACGTGACTGGCGCACTGAATGCCAACGGAGGCCCTGGTGGAAGTGGAGGGAGTGACAACTCATACGGTGGTCGCGGTGGTGGGTTCTGGGGCGGCAACAATTCCACTGACGGGAGCCCGGCTGGTCGTGGCTACAGTTACATTGTAGGCTGGCCAGGTGAAAACCGACAGCCCTTTTACAGTGGTGGCGGTGGTGCTGAGGGTGATAACTACCCCGGCGGCGGCGGCGGTAATGGCGCGGCTGGTGGCAATGGATGGCCAAATGACGGCGGCTGCTGTTACGGCATCGGAGGAAATGTGTCACAACCTGTTGACTCTACTCTGTTGTTCTTCGGTGGCGGTGGCGGCGGCGGCAGAGGTGGCACCGATCCCGGTGGTGGAGGTTCAGGGGGCGGCATTATCATTGCCGTGGCGCAGAATATGCTCGTTTCTGGCTTTGTTGCCGCTTCCGGTGGGAATGGCGGGGGTCAGATTGTGCATCCAAGTCGAAGGAATGCGGGCGGCGGCGGCGCTGGGGGGAGCATTTTTCTCAGAAGTGGTTCTGCTACATTGGGGACAAATCGAATCGGTGCATGGGGTGGTGGAGTTAATGGTGCTACAGAAGGCCAAGGTGGAAAGGGCCGCGTTCGTATTGAATACTGCCAACTGCCCTCTGGCACTACCGATCCGCCTGCCAGCACCCAACAACTGAACTGCTACATCGTCGAGCAGGTGGACTCCGCCCCCTACAACCGCGCTCGCCTCAATCTACCCGAAACCGGCACCAACACCTACCAGGTGCAGTACGGCCGCAAGCTCAACTGGACCGGCGTCGCCAACCAGGTGATGACCCTGCGCGTGCCGGCCGGCCTCTTTACGTCGGTGACGCTGCAAGCCCTGGTCAGCGATCTGCCCAGCAACGCCTGGTTTGCGCTCGACGTGGGCAACACCGGCAGCGATTCCTGGAACGGCACCGTGGCCAATGCGGGTCAGTACACCAGCCCCAACCTGGCCGCGTTCTTCAACGCCTATTGGGCGAGCCACGGCGCACCCACCACGGGATACCTTGACGTTCCTGTGCGGGTCACCCTGGATCGGGCCGGCCAGGTGCTCCTGACCAACCTGCAGGTGACGCTCACCGGCAGCAAGCTGCGCGCTATCGGTTTGCCTGTCCGGTCGCAGGGGTACACTAACGTCACGACCAGCTTCACCGTTGGTAATGGCTCCGGCCCACTGACGATCGGCGTGGATGTGGGCGACAACGGCTCGGTGGACTGGGCGTATACCGGTTCGCCAACTTACCCCGTCAGTCTGACCACCGGCAACCTGGCGACGGCGGTCAACGCCTACCTGGCTGGTCACAGCGGTGAGGTGAATGTGCCGATCCGCATTTACTTGGCGCCATTCGCCACGTTGAACCTGACCGGCTTCAGCGCCGCGCCGGTCGGCCAAACCGACGCGCTGGTGGGCACTGGCGACCTGGCTTTCAGCGCAACTGCGCCCATGGAGACCGACCCGGTCACGGTTACAGCCACGCTGCACAATCCCGGTACGCTCGATACGGGCGGATTGACCGCAGCCTTCTACGCAACCATGCCCGGCTGGGGCGAAACCATGATCGGTGCGGCCTACGTCCCGAATGTGTCGGCGAGCGGCACAACCATGGCAGACATTGCCTGGGACACGACCGGGTTTACCGGCACGGTGCCGGTGCGTGTCGTGCTGGATCCCTTCAATCGAGTGGTCGAGACAAACGAGAATAACAATGAAGCCACCACCAATTTGACGATTCTCACCAGTCCCGACCTGCGGACGACATTGATGGTTCTCTCCAACCCGGAGCCGGTGACGAACGAAGCGGTGGACATCACGCTCACGTTGCGTAACGACGGTCAGACTTCCGCAGGCTCCGAAGTGTTGTCCCTGTACGAAGGCACTCCCGGCAGCGGCGGTGTGCTCGTTGGGGAACACACACTTGTCTCGCTGGCCGGCGGCGCCCAGACGAGCCTTTCTTTCACCTGGACACCTACTTCACCAGGAACGCGTCGCCTCTTTGCCCGCGTTGATCGAGATGGCCAGGTCAATGAATCCGACGAGACGAACAATGATACCTGGCTGGATGTCTATGTGGGCGTGGCCGGGCCGCTGCTGCTCGACAGCGGCGGCGCCAACGACCCGCCCTATTCGACGACGTTGGGCTATGGCTATCTTGATGGTCAGGTTAGCGCCTCGTGTGGCAGCCAGCCGGATCAGACCCAGCGCATTGATCCAGATGGCCAGGTGCAGTATCGCTTCGACCATCTGCTGCCCGGTCACAGCTACCACCTGGATATCACGCTATCTGTGTGCGATGGCGTAGGGCGCCGCGAGAAAGTCCTCGTGGATGGCAACCTGGTGCAGGAAGCGGTGGACCTGAGTGACCAGGCCGTGCATCGCCTGTCGCTGTTACTCGACCCCGCCCTCTACGCCGATCGCAGCATCGTCGTGGCCATCGAAGAAATCCAGGGGCACGATGCTACCGTGGCGCAAGTCAACCTGTACGACGTGTACTACCGCTACGGAGACGCCGGCGGCGCGAACGATCCAGCCTACCCGTCACCCACAGGCAATGGCTGGCTAGATGGCGTAACCCAGACCACCTGGGGAACGCTTCCATACCAGAGCCGCCGCATTGATATTGCGGATGCGAACCCCGATGACGATCCAGACAATGAACTGCGTTATCGCTTCGACGGCCTGGACCCCAGCTGGCGCTACCAGGTCCACCTGACCTTTTACCAGGGCGCCGCCGGTGTGGTGGACCAAACCGTCTTCATTGATGCGTTCAACACCGGCCCGCAAGTTGTGCTCAACGGCGTCCAGCAGCGCGATGTCACTGTTGACGTGCCTGTGGGTGCGTACGCGCAGGACGGCAGCATCGTGGTGCGTATTGTGCGCACGAACAGCACGACCAACGCCTTTGTCAATGAGATCAGTGTAGAACAGAAAACGATGCTGACGCTGCCGGTCATCCGCGACCTGCGCATCAGCAACGTCTCCGATAACAGCGCGACCATCTCCTGGCTCACCGACCTGGCTGTCAATGGCATGGTTTTCTTCGGCCCCAGCCAGACCTTGGGTCAAATCGTACACGACGATCGCGGCGCCGCCACGTCGAGCCGTACACACCATGTCACCCTTGCCAGCCTGACGCCTGTGACCACCTACTATTTCTACGTGGCCTCGGCCGATACGATGGATGACAACAGCGGCGTCTTGTACCAGTTCACCACAGGCCCCACGCTACCGCCCACCTCACCCGACCTGATTTATGGCCAGGTTTTCCTGCCCGATGGCGCGACCCCAGCCGCCGCTGCGCTGGTTTATATCACGCTGCACAACGCCGATGGCCTGGGCAGCGCCGGCGACGCCGCGCCGCTCTCTTACGTCATCCTGGCGACCGACGATGGCTATTGGAGCGTTGATCTGGGCAACGCCCGCACGGCGAACAACCAGCAGGTCTTCCAGTACAGCCTCTCTGGCGACCAGGTGCGCTTAGTGGCCACCGACGGCAGCGCATGCATGGCCGAGCAGGTTGTGGACACAGCCAACGATGACCCGGCGCCAGCCATGACCTTGACCTGCCCAACCCAGGTGAGCCACAGCCTGGCTATCGGCTGGAACCTGCTGGGCCTCAATGTCAGCAGTGATCCGATGCCGCTGGCCGAGGAGGCGCTGGATGATATTGAAGCCCAAGGGGGCAACGCCTCGGAGATAAACCGCTGGCTGAACGGCGGCTGGAACGCGCATATTCACAACCTGCCAGTCAACAACTATCCTCTCGGATTGGGTCAGGGCTACTTTGTCAAGAGCCTGGCGGCTCACGCCTGGCAGCGCAATGGCCGGCCGCCGTCGAACCCCTTGTCGCTGGTGCTCGTACCCGGTTGGAACCTGATCGGGTTGCCCAAGCTGCCGGGGGCGATGAACGCCGAACAGTTGCTGGATGGGATTGAAGTGCAGGGCGGCAACTGCTCGGAGATAGACCGCTGGCTGAACGGCGGCTGGAACGGGCATGTGCATAACTTGCCTTTCAACACCTTCACCCTGCGCACGGATGAGGGATACTTCGTCAAGTGCACGCAGGGAAGTGCGTATGTGCCGAGACTGCCGCTGGCGATGGATGCCGACACGTGGGGAAGCCCTGAGAGCGGTCCGCAACCGCCTGTGGTCGCCGATCCGGTGATTTCCGAGGTGCTGGTGACCAACCGGCGGGACGTGGCGTTCACCGTGACCTGGCGAACCGATCAGCCCAGCGATGGCTGGGTGGAGTATGGACCGACCTCCAACCTGGGGCAGTCGGCCTATGACGATCGCGGCAACGGCATGACGGCCCCGCTGCACCACGTGACGCTCAGTGGCCTGACGCCCCAGACGTCCTATTACTTCCGTGTGCATTCGGGCAACACCGTGGTGGGGCAGGGCAACCAACCCTTCGCGGTGACTACGCTGGCGGTTACGACGCCAGGAACTCCCGTAACAGCCTATGGGCAGGTGCAGTATGGCAACGGCAGCCCGGCGACGGGCGCCATGCTGATTGCACGCCTGCTAGACGGCAGCGGTACTCCCTCGGAGCCGCTCTCGGTGTTGGTAGACGGGTATGGCTACTGGGTGCTGAGCCTGCCAGAGGTGGATTGCGGCAGTACCGACGTGCGCCTGCGAGCCACCAGCCCAGCCGGCGAGGTCATCGAGTTGACCCATCTAGCCTGCCAATGTCAGCCGGCGCCAACGATCGAGTTTACGGCGCCCCCTGCGAACAGATCGCTCTACCTGCCGTTAATCCGGCGTGAACAGTGACGGCTGGGGCTACTGGGTGCTCAGCCTGCCGCAGGCGGACGCCGCCGGCGCCAACCTGCACCTGGTGATCATGAGTCCGGCCGGCGCTGAGGGCGCCGGCCATATTCAAGAGTCTGCAACTTCCGGCCCTGCGAAAGTTGCCGTGCACCGAAGAGAGGGTTCGTTATGAACGTTCAATCTACTCGCAAATCGTTGCTTGTCGTCAGTCTTCTGATCATTCTTGAATGCTCGCTACTGTTGGCGCGAGGCCATACTTCTCTGGCATCAAGACCGGTGCTGGATTGGGCCGAGGCTGTCAGTGTAGGAGCGCCATTGACCGCAGATGAGAACGGCATCGAGCGGAGCGCTGTGGAGTTCATCGAAAATGTCGGTCAGTTCGATGAAGGCGCGCGCTTCGAGATGTGGGGTGGCGACAAAACGATCTGGCTCGCAGAAGATGCCATCTGGATTACTCTGAACGCACAGTCCCTGACTGCGACGGCGCTCCTGCTTGGTGACTCACCGCCCGCGCCCCAGGCTTTCGCGGACAAGAACGCTGAGCAAGCAAGCGGCCGCGGCGTCAACCTCAAACTAAGTTTCCCCGGCAGCAACCCTCATCCACGCTTGGAACCGTTCAACCGGCTGGAAACACAAATCTCGTACTTCATCGGGAGTGATCGAACCGAGTGGCGCGCCAATGTACCGGTTTGGGGCGGGGTGCGCTACGTGGACCTTTATCCGGGCGTTGATTTGGTGATCGGGGCAGATCCAGCATCTGGCCAGAGTGCGCCATCCCTCACTGCCTCCTTGCCGTGGCGGCTGGAGACCCACTCCGGCGCTGACCGGGATGCCATCCGGCTGCGGATCGAGGGCGCCGATGACGTATCATTGCACGCAGCATCCATAGGTAATGGCGAAACGAACGAGGTGCATCTGGTCACCGCGATCGGTGCGCTCAACCTGGCGCTTCCGGCGGCCGACTTCGGGTTGCAGGTCGAAGGCAATACGGCGCAGGACGGACAGGCTGCGTTTGCCGTGCCGGCGCCGTCTTCTCATGAAGCGCTGACCACCCACCCAGCACCGCTAGCACTGGCCGATAACCCCACTGGCTTACTCTACAGTACATTCCTAGGGGGCAGCGGCAATGACTGCAACCACCGCTGTGTCTTGGCGGTAGACACGGCCGGTAGTGCTTACATTGCCGGTATGACGCTTTCATCCGACTTTCCCACGACGGCTGGCGTCTTCGACCCTGTTTATAATGGCGCCGAGGATGCATTTGTCGCCAAGCTGAACGCGGCCGGCAGCGGCCTGTCCTACGCGACTTTCCTGGGTGGCGCCGGCTCCGATTTTGCCTATAGCATCGCCGTGGATGCGAGCGGCGCCGCGTATCTGACCGGCGCGGCAAGCGCCGACTTTCCCACGACCCAGGGCGCCTTCAACACGAATGGTGGCGGCGTTTTTGTGACGAAGTTGAGTGCGACAGGTGATGCACTGGTCTATTCGACGTTTCTCGGTGACGGCGCAGGGTATGCGTTGGCCGTGGATGCGAGCGGCGCCGCGTATGTGACTGGTCAGACCACCTCGACGGCCTTCCCGACCACTATCGGCGCGCTGGACACGTCCTACAACGGCGGTGGAGACGCCTTTGCCGTGAAATTGGATGCTACAGGCAGCACCCTCGTGTACGGTACCTTCCTGGGCGGAACAGCCCTCGAATATGGCGGCGCCGAGGTAGGCAGCAACCTGGTTGTAGATGCCTCGGGTAACCTCTATCTTGCGGGGCAGACCAGTTCCACGGATTTCCCGACTACACCCAGTGCCTTCGATGCGACGGCAAACGGCTCCGGCGACGTCTTTGTTGCCAAGTTGAACAGTGACGGCACAGCCTTATTGTACAGCACGTACTTGGGCGGTATCGGCACCGAGGCTCCTCACAACATCGCGGTAGACGGCGCTGGCGCGGTTTACGTCTCCGGTGCAGTACTTGGGGGCGGCTTCCCCACCACCCCTGGTGCCTTTCAGAGCGAGTGCCTCGGTGGAGGATGGGACGGCTTCGTGGCCAAGTTGGATACCGGGCCGGGAAATCTGGTCTACGGATCGTGCCTGGGGGGATCAGGTAACGACGGTGTCTGGGGGCTTGCGATCAACAGCAACGGCGAGGTCTATGTTGCGGGTGATACCAATGGCAGCGGGTTCCCGGTCACAGAAGGTTCTTTCAACGGCGGGCCAATGGACAGTTACCTCGTTAAGCTCAGCGCTTCCGGCTCGCAAATGCTGTACGGGACCTTCATTGGCGGGACCGGCGAAGATCGCGGGCTAGACGTCGCAGTAGATAGCGCGGACAGCGTCTACCTGCTCGGCGAAACCATGTCGGCCGACTTCCCGGTCACGACCGGTGCTTTCGATGTGACCCAAAATGGCGCGTGGGACAGCTTTATGATGAAGCTGGCACCGTTGGGAGTCGCGCCAACACCGACATCCACAGCCGCACCGATGCCGACCGCCACGCAGACAAGTACTCCTATGCCAACTGCCACACCCACTGCGATAGCCACCCCTACGCCAACCGAGGCGATAGGGACTTGGAGCATGACCGGCAGCATGAACGTGGCGCGGGGCGACCTGGGCGGCGCTGTCACCCTTGCGGATGGTCGCGTTTTGGTTGCGGCAGGAAGTTCTGCAACCGGACCGCTTGGCTCCGCTGAGCTATACGACCCGACTACCGGCGTTTGGACTCTTACCGGCAGCCTGAACACACCGCGCATATGGTTCGGGCAGCCCGCGTCGCTTGCCGACGGACGTGTGCTCATTGCTGGTGGCACTGACATCTCAGGCTATGGCGACTACGCTTCGGCTGAGGTTTACGATCCGGCTATGGGGACTTGGTCCTATACCGGCAGCCTCAATATCCCGCGACGGGGCGCCCGACCCATTCGACTTCAGGATGGCCGCGTCCTATTAGCCGCAGGCGCACATGGTCTGCCAAACGGCAATCGCTTCTTGGCCACATCGGAGTTGTACAATCCCACGAACGGAACATGGAGCTACACGGGCAACGTGCATGTAGCTCGCGAGGGCTACGTGCCGGCACTCCTGAATGACGGCCGTGTACTCATTGCTGGCGGAGAGGGACCATGGAATGTCATCGGTGCTACCGCCGAAGTGTACGATCCTGCCACTGGCAACTGGACACAGGTAGCAGATATGGCCAGTGGCAAGGCTTGGTTTACCCTGACTGTTTTACCCGATGGCCGGGTGCTGGCCGCCGGCGGTTACTCAGATCAGCATCAGGGCTTGACTACAGCGGAACTGTTCAACCCTACCACCGGTACCTGGTCTCCTACCGGCTCATTGAGTCAAGCGCGGTGGGGTCATATGGCCTTCATGCTCGCCGATGGGCGGGTACTGGTGGCCGGCGGCGGTAACGAAGTCGGAACGCTCGCATCCAGTGAAGTGTATGACCCTGCGACTGGAGTTTGGTCGCCGGGTCCTAGCTTACAGGTGGCGCGCAATGGAGCGGTGCCTGCAGCGTTGCTCGATGGCCGCTGGCTGGCGATTGGCGGCGCTATTTCTACCTCATGCGAGCTTTTTGTACCGGCTCAACCTGTTTCCCCCACACCTACACCAACTGCTACGGCGACTGAGACGCCCACTGGCACACCGACGCCGACCTCAACTGCCACTGCTACGCCGGCCCCAGGTACCAACCTGGCCCAGGGCAAACCCGCCTACGCGTCATCGAGCATCTATGGACTCGTTCCAACATATGCCTTCGACGGCGACATGGCATCGCGCTGGTCTTCGGAGTTCAGCGATCCACAATGGATCTACGTGGATCTCGGCGCCACCTACGCTCTTGAGGAGATTCGGCTCTATTGGGAGTCGGCGTATGGCCGCGATTATCGCATCGAAGTCTCACCGGATGCGGTTAACTGGCAAGAGATCTATCACGAAACCAATGGTAACGGCGGTTTGGATAGCATCACAGTCTCTGCCAGTGGACGCTACGTTCGGCTGTACGGGTTGCAGCGCGCCACTGCTTGGGGTTATTCGTTATGGGAGTTCGAAATCTACAACGGGCCGCCTGCCACACCAACGGCCACGCCCACGCCGCCACCCTCAGACAATCTGGCCCTGGGGCGACCAGGCTATGCTTCTTCCTGGGCGGTCAATTATGAGCCAGCCAAGGCGTTCGACGGCAATCGCCAGACCATGTGGGGAAGCGCAGGGAGCGATCCACAGTGGATCTATGTTGACCTTGGCGTAAGCCACTCCATCGCTCAGGTTGTCCTGCGCTGGCAAAACGCCTACGCCACGAGCTATCAAATCCAAGTCTCCGGGGACGCTGTGACTTGGCAGGAT